>JBNKQE010000115.1:0-12830 GCA_050295715.1 Leptospirales bacterium | reverse complement strand
CAACTGGCTGTAAAACCGGCCATATGGAAGAAACCTGGCAGACTCCTTTGCGCAGGCGGACGGAACGCAACTGACAGATCCCGTCTCAGAAAATCGTTCCATGAACTGGAGTATTGGCTGATTACCAGATCGATCCGGCGCTTGTAAAAGCAAATATAATTCGTGCGGGTGCAATGTTTAAGTTTTGAGAACATGTTTTGCGGATTGCAGCATGGTTCACATGATCGCAGAACAAAAGCAGCAGCAACCATAGACACACACCATTCCGCCTGGCGTATAAAAAAACCTCCGTTTGAAAGCGGAGGTTTTTGTCAGAGGCCAGGCTCCCCGGTGCAGCGTATTTACGGAGCCATTGTTACTTACTTCATAGAATTTAAGATATCTTTCGCCAGGGTTGTTGATGCTAATGCCGGAATCAGTATCATCATGACTCCTGCGAAGAGAACCAGACCAATGATTGTAAGCAGCCAGGATGAGAAGACCGGATTGAAATGAGATTCCAGCAGGTTTTCTACAAGTGCACTGCCGGACGAAAAGTCATACTCAATCTTTGCACCGGGCTCATAGGCTACTTTTATTGCTTTGCCCATCCCTGGAACAGTCATATCTTCAATCTGTGCGCCTTCGATTTCCGGACGTGCATCCAGCGGTTTCCATCCTACAACAAGAAAGTTGTGAATCATTGGCAATTGGTCATCCGTAGATGATATATCGGGCATTTGTTCTTCGTATGAGTAACCGGGGATATTATAGGTGATACTCAATGTTGCATTCCCGGGGCGAAAGGCATGGTCTATTGCATAAGTCGAATCGTCTTTCTTTACAATGTTTACGGGAAGGGAAATGTTCGTTGTTTCCAGGCGCATGTATGATGCAACATTTGTTGCATTCTCGGGCAGATGAAACCGTAGATTGGAAGTATCAAAACTGAAGGCCGGGTTCGATCCGTTTACAACAATGAATAGTTTTTCAATTTTAAGTCCGGAGTGGGTTTTGGTTACCTGATGCATTGACGTAAGACGAACCATTCCGGCTTTTGCTCCGGTGTCGAATACAAAGATCCTGTGTGGAAGATTGAAGTTCGTATCGGCAGGATGGAGCATTCGAAAGTATGATTCGCCGTTAAATTCAACAGCTATAAGCATCGGTCCTTTCGGGGAGGGGATGTCTTTGAAAATAAAGCGAGGTCCGGCATCCTTCTGGCTGCTAATTAGATCCAGTCCTTTTTCCACATTGAACAAATTCACTTTTATACCGGATACAAGTTTACCGTTGCTTCCATTCACAACCTCTCCGCGAATTGTTACCGTTTTATTCGTGGACTGTCCATAAATAGAAAAGCTACCCGACAGGATTGCAAATACTGCCAGGACCTGGATAAATTTTGAATAAAACATTTTCATTGTTCGTCTCCTGAGGATTTGGTCTGAACGATATCCAGTACACGATCGTAAATAAAGAAAAAAGTCATAAAGAAAAGACCGAGCAGTCCCAGCCATATGAACTTCAATCCAGGTGTCAGTGTGATTTTTACATCCGCAATCAATGATCTCGGGAAAAAGTTATAATAAGCCTGGGGATTCTTCTTCGCATCGAAAAAGAAGTAGTCGTAAATGTGACTCAGATCGGGACTACCGGATTTACCCGGAACACGAACCTTTTCCAGTTTCACATTCAAATCACCATTATAAAATGATGCCGTATCCTGTGTCCTGGTTATTTCACGTAGAGCCGCGCCAAAAGGACCGCCGCGGATGACCTCGCCGGCTGCGGGATCGATCATAGGACGTTCAATAATTCTTGAAACAAGCCTTCCATCCAGGTTGACTCCGGTCACCTGATGCAGTAACTCTTCTTCAAAAGGGCGAAGACGGTTTGCATACTGGTAGGGTGTCTGGTTTTCATCCTGGTTGGGCATAGCTGCTGCCCCGGTTCCCTGAATTGCTCTGAAATGAATCTCTTCTGCAATGGTAAATTTAAGGCGATTCGCTTTATAAGCGGACTCGGTCAATAATGGTCCGATAAAAAGATCTCCAGATTCTATCTGTATATTGCCCATATAGGCCTTGTCACCACTGTAGTATTGAACATGATCCATTTCAGGAAACATCAACATAAGATAATAATGGAATTTCTCATTTGTAACGGTTGCGCCAAGAGGTCCTGTCATACCACCAATAATAAGTGCCAGTGAAATAAGAGAACCGTAAAGAGTGATTGTGTCTGTCTTCGGTCCGGATTGCGTTATTCCGATCCCGGATATTCCAATTACAAAAACCACAACGGCAATCATAAGAAGATACAGGATTGTGCCAAGGGGCGCTTCCAGCGGTCCTCCGGTTCCTGAAGGAAGTATGACGCCTCCAGCAAGATAGACAGCAATTACAAGCAATGCAGATGCTCCGCCTGCTAGAAATACTTTCTGGCGGGAAATGGACTCTTTGACTGCTATAAAAAGTCCTGCGAGAATCAGAAAAATCATGGCGGAGGCATAGGCTATTATATTGTAGATAAGAACCGGACTCTCCATTGTATGGCAAACTATCCGGCCCGCCTGGTCTTTATCGCAGGAGGAGGGGATCGCTCCGGTCGAACCTGCAACTCCGGCAAAGAGGGTAAAGAGAAAGGCCAGGGCGACAAGGCTTCCAAGAATCTTGCTTTTGGGGGAAGGGATGAAATTATCAGATTCCATATTGAGAGGTGATATACCTGCCGTAAAAACTGCATGGAGAGTTATCATCAAAAAGACAATAGCTGCCAGTGCAAAATAGATGGATACAGTAAAATCAGGATTCGGAGTCTCTACCGGGATGTAGCGAGCCTGCAGTGATAGAAGTCCAATAGAAAGAACTATACTCAATACCACACCGGTAAGAAAACCGGGACGCTTGCGA
Source organism: Leptospirales bacterium (assembly GCA_050295715.1). Classification (GTDB taxonomy): domain Bacteria; phylum Spirochaetota; class Leptospiria; order Leptospirales; family Leptonemataceae; genus JBNKQE01. Next base: position 9,936 of record JBNKQE010000115.1, on the reverse strand, counting down.
ATCAGACGATCCAGCTGCCAGGCTCCAAGCGATGCCATGCTGCCTGTAGCCCAGGATAGCAGGCCCAGTTCCGCCGGCGTCCAGGTCCAGAGGCCTCCTCGTGCAGTCTGATAATTCCACGAAATGCGAAGTCCCACAGCAAGACCGGCAGTCAGCGCTGATAGAATCAGCCCATAGAATCCATAATTTTCCAGTTCTCCCGTCTTTCTGGAATGAAAGTAGAGGGCCAGAACATATAATAAGGACGCCAGAGAAGCGATAAACATGGGTGCTTCCAGGCTTCTGCTCCAGTGCAGAGCATCCAGAGAGGCCCCCATGCCCATTTTCAACGGTTCCGGAAAAGAGCGAAATGGCTGTGCAGCGGCAATAAAGATGAGAGCGAAAGCAATCGTAAGTATATATAGAAAGGGAATAATCAGACCGTTGACCTTGATTTTACGGTATACTGAGAAAATCAGAGCCAGTTGACTGAATACAAATAATAATAAGAGTTCTCCCGCAGGTCCTGACCAGGCAACGGATGTGAGCTGATAGACGGTGGGGATATCAAAAGCCGAATGCAATCCATTGAAAACCGAGATAAGATTATTCTCTACAATGGAATAAGAAAACATTATATAAGAAAGAACTGAGATTGACGTAGAAACAAACAGGGCAATATAAGCAGACGGTATCGGTCCCTCTCCCATTTTACGCAGAGAAATCGATACGGGGCCGAAAAAACTTATGAAACTGCGGGCAAGACTCTTTCTCAACTTTGAAACATCACCGGTTGTAAACCTGGAGAGACTGCGTATTGCCGGGGTATGAAATAACGTAATAATATCTCTCGGGCCTCTTGAAACCAACAAGAAAAGCAGTGCTGTCAGCGAGGATGCTGTAGCAATCATGATCATTATGGAACCTGGATAATTTAATGACAATTTTAACTCCCTGCAGGACCGGTATGCCGGCACAATTTCTGATCAAAATCATAAAAAGAGGCGTTAATTGAGATAACGCTCTTTTGAAGGATGCCAGCTAATAATATCTGGAACTCTCGGGCATTTTTAGAGTACGACTCGACAGATCAAGCCAATAATCTGTTCGAATACCTGGAATTCGTTCAAGTGGCTGCGACAATGACTGATTATCAATAATGAAGAGTGTTTCGCTCGAAGTTGAGAAATATCAATAATCTTTTTGATATCAATCAAAAAAGATCTTGAACAATCCAATGACACCTTGAGTATTAAAATCATTACGTGAGAGAGTCTTGAACTCCAGGGGGAGCATGAATGAGCGAATCCGGCTGTGAAGGATGTGATAATGCGTGCAATGGCGAACTTACAAAGTATTTGAACGGGGATATGGAAAAGATCAGCAAATCTCGACGTATTTTCCGAATGCGCAAGAATCAGATTCTTATGACCGTCGGGCAGCCCCTGACCGGCTGGTATTGCCTCAGAAAAGGCAGACTTCGAATCTACAGAGTCTCTCATAATGGAAAAGAACAAACCTACAGAATTGTGAAACCCGGAGAGTGGATAGGCTATAGAGAAATGCTGGAGTCCAGCGAGTCCATGTTTAATGCCGTTTCCATTCAGGAGAGCGAGGTTTGTTTTATTCCACAGAGTTTGTGGCCGGGTGTTATGAAAAATCCTGAGTTTGTCATGGCTCTTGTAAACTCACTCTCCGGAGAGCTCAAAAGACAGGAAGAGCTTGTCTTTGCTCTGGGGACAAAGAAGCTTCATTCTCGTCTTGCAGAGCTGTTGATTGGACTTGCCGAGAATGAAAGCAACGAAACTCTCTCTTTAACCCGTGAAATCATGAGTACAATGCTTGGTTCAACGACTGAATCTATTGTCAGGGCTCTCACAGACTTCAAAGATCGTAACTGGGTTGAGGTTGAGAAAAATAAGATACGTCTGACGAACTTAAAAGCCTTAAAAGAGATGGCACAGATGGACCAGATATAAAGTTTGTGTGGACAGGTAACCATATATAAATACAGATAGATATCCGCTTGCTGGATTTTTTTTTGTAAATTGAGTTGAAATCTGCTATCGTATACCAGAATTGATATAATCTTGAATTTGCAGAAAAAAAGTGGGAATGAATAACTTTTTTTTTGAGATTCTTTTCATAAGAATAAGTCTTATACCCAGAACCTGACGGTTGGGATGTTATTCATATTTACTACTGCCCAGGTGGGAAAAAATCAAATTAGTGATTGATAAATTTCATATTGTTCGATAGGATTGAATTATGGCCACGAAGAAGAAGACCTCAAAAAAATCAGCTGCAAAGAAGACTGTGAAGAAGTCGGTTAAAAAGACTGTAAAAAAAACCGCTTCTAAAAAGAAGACATCATCCAAAAAATCTGCGGGTAAAAAGACAGCCAAAAAGTCTGTTAGATCCGCGGCAATTAAGGAACCATCTTACAGCGCTGCTGAAACAAAAAGCGTTCTGGATGCTGCACTGGATACTCGTGATGAAGTAGCCGGTGTATCTTCCAGTGATTACTCAGCACCAGCTTTTTCCACTTCCGGAGCTTCTGTCGAAGACGATCGTCGTCAAGGACTTCCCATTACAGCTATTGTTCTCGGGATCCTGATTATTGGCGTTATTGTTTTCATCTCCAGAGGAATTTTTACCGGTTCCGGTGAAGATGCTCCACGACAGGAACAGGAAATGATGGAAGACCATCCGGCTCAGACCGAAGAATCTACTCCATCTGAAGAACCTGTAATGGAAGAGGAGCCTGCTCAGGTAGAAGAAGCACCAATGACAGTTGAAGCAAAGACTTATACAGTTAAATCTGGTGACAGTCTTTACAACATTGCGAAAACTCAGGTGGGAGATGCGTCGAAAGAGACCCTGAAGAAAATTAGAGATCTCAACGGTATGTCATCGAACACACTGAAAGTTGGACAGGAGCTGAAGCTCCCTGCTAAGTAATAGCATCGATCTTTGATCATTGAATAAAAACCCGTGCTGGAATTCCGGTGCGGGTTTTTTTGTATCTGTCGCGCGAATGGGAGTAAAAGCTGAAAGCCTTAAAGGTGATTTGTATCTCCTGTAAACAGAGCAAGCAGTAACCTCCACCGTGTTGACAGCTCCTCCGGTAAAGCCTCAGGTTCCCATTTGCTTTCCCATTTTAGTATAAGAGAGCTGACCTGCATGATTATTCCCGTTTCCCGTAGATGTTTTCATGTTACTGTCAGAATGGTGGCAAAACTATATTTTATGTGAAACTTGCTTTCGTATTTCCAAACTAAAATTCTTCGTCAAAAAGATATTGAGAGTAATTCCGGAATATATTATGGAACAATATGGATTTAAGAAGACTTTGTAGATTGTAAGACCGGTTGAATTTGCTGCAGCCTGTAAGGCATTTTTTGTAAAAGGAAATTCTGTATGAAATGTATCTTGTGCGAAAGGGATATTGCTCACTACGATCCTGAGTATAACCGACTGAAAATCGATGATGGCCGGTCTGTTCATATTTGCCGTGATTGTATTACAAAAATCATGAAGTGGCAAAGTCAAAAATATGCTTCTCTTTTCCCCACAAAAGCCATGAAAAGACTTTATGGTAAAAAAGAGTAAAATAAATTTTAACCGGGCAGGATACTGTTTATAAATGTATCTTTTTGCTTCAGAAAATCTTCCGGTATGTTGTTTAACTCCTCCAATGATACAGATAAATGAGGCCCTACAAATGTATAAATCCCGATCAATGCTTGCGGAGTAGAACAAATCTATGAGTGAGCGGCGCTACTATATGTCCCTGGATCAGGGTGGACACGCAACCCGTGCAATAGTATTCAGTGAGCGAGGCGATAAGATTATTGAAATCAGTCGTCCTGTAAGAACGCGTTCCGATGGAGTTTGTGTGGAGCTGGACGCTGAAGAGGTATTGAACGGGCTCAGGGGTGCGGCAAAAGAGGTCTGCGAAAAGTTATCGGCGGAATCTACCGGTCAGTCATACACAATTCTTTCTGCAGGGCTGGCCACCCAGCGCTCCAATATCGTTTGCTGGGATCGTGAAACCGGTAAGGCTCTATCTCCCATACTGAGTTGGCAGGACAGACGCGCTCCAGAATTCCTTGATGGAATTGATGAAGAGTGGGTTCACAGTAAGACGGGACTCTTTCCCAACCCCCACTACGGAGCCAGTAAAATGGCCTGGTGTCTCGAGAATCTCCCCGATGTCCGGCGGGCTATTCTGGAGGGCAGGCTGATGCTCGGCCCTATGGCCAGTTATCTGGCCAGCCAGATGACCGGAAATATTCCTTTCGCCGATCCGGCGAATGCATCACGAACGCTTCTCTGGAATCTGGATGAGCTGAAATGGGATACGGAACTCTGCCGGTATTTCTCCATTTCGCCCGATCTCCTTCCGAAAACTTCATACTCAAGAGGCTCATTTGGCAGTATAGATGTCGGTAAAAATAAAATTCCACTGACCATCGTGACCGGCGATCTCTCAGCGGCAGCTTTCGCACATGGTCGTCCGGATGAGAATATCGCCTATATTACTGCGGGAACGGGGGCGTTTGTCCAGCGTCTTTCCGGCCGGCCGTTTGCTGAAGCAAAGCGACTGTTAAATGGTGTTGTATGGGCTGATGATGTGAAGAGTTATTTCAGTCTGGAAGGGACGGTGAACGGAGCAGGAAGCGCCCTTAACTGGTTTGCAGAAAATTACAATGTGGAACACTCTGAATTGGAGGAGCATCTTGCAGGGTGGTGCAGTCAGATTAAAAATCCGCCTCTTTTTTTGAATGGTGTATCGGGTCTTGGTTCTCCTTACTGGCGATCCGGATTTGAGTCGGAGTTCTCTGGCGAAGGAGATCTAGAAGAGTATGCCGTCTCGGTTGTGGAAAGTATCATATTTCTTCTTGTAACAAATCTGGAGGCAATGAACAGAATTGTTGCTCCACCGAAATCAATATTGATAAGCGGCGGATTATCTGTGATAGATGAGTTCTGTCAGCGACTTGCCGATCTGTCGGGAGTTGTGGTTCGGCGCAGTGGAGAGCAGGAAGGTACGGCAAGAGGTCTTGCCTGCCTGCTTGCGGGAATACCATCCGATTGGGATAGTCAGATGGATGGTAGTTTTCATCCAGGCAACAATGAGAGTCTCCATGAGCGTTTTGTGCGATGGAATGGGTTGATGAATCAAAAGCTTAGCTTATGATTCGCTGTACCTCCCGGGGAGGTTTCTTTACAGCCGCATGGGGCTGAATGTGATAATTCCTTTCAGGTCTTTTGTCAGGATAGATCCTGTATTAAAATTTCCCGGAATAATTTGATCCTCAAGCGAATTGGAGACCATTCAGTGTTACAGAATTTTCCTTGAATTTTTCTCATAAGCATAGAAGCCATCTTTCTCTATTACGGGTATAAAACCATGAGAGAGAATCTTCTTTCGCAAAGAGATATTGTTTTTATATCTATCAGTAAATAATATATAATCAACATCATACCGAAGACCCTTTTCCAGAGAATACAATATGCGCCGCTGTGCCAGATGGGCCGCCAGACGATTTCCGGAAAGTATGGAACTGTGGTCCGGAATAATTTTTAGATAACTTCTCCATAAATCGGCTCTTTCTTCTTTTAATAATTCTTCACTGAAGTAATAGGTTGAAGATAAAATCCCACGTTTTTGAGTATCGTCTCTGGCAATTTTGATGAGAAAGAAAGCAATAAGAAGTGTGAAAGCAAACTGTAAATATTTTTGGCCCCTGAAGTTATCCGAATAAGCTTTCAAAAACACTTGAAGATTCCGCATCCCCAGGCCCACTGAATAAAAGAAAGGGGCCATAACGGCCAATGGATAATGATTGTAGAGAGATCGCATCATTGGTTCCGTGCTGGCCATTGTATAGGCAAGGTAGGGAAGACTGATAATGGTCGCAGGTGATAAGAGATTTAGATACAAACAATGTCCGGAAAATCGCGAGACAATTTGCCAGCTTTCCCGTGAAAGAAGTCTATGGATTAATAATTCCGGAAGATTAATAACTCCGGTGAAATCGGGATGATCGCCAAGGGGTATATTTCTTAAGTGGGCATGCCCCAGAAATCCCTTCCCAAATAAGACCGGGATGATCCCTAAATTTACAAACAAAAAGAGAAGTGAGACTCCTGATGCTAAGTATCCAAAAGATCTTTTTTTACGAATAAAAAAATAAACCCCGGATGCAAGTCCTGTAAGAGCGACGCTTTCTTTAGTGGAAAGTGCCAGTATAAAAAAAAGCATAAAAGGGTACCATCGATCCTTTTCAAAATAGTAAAAGGATAATAGTAGAAATGGGATGGATAGAGCGATAGGTCGAAAATCGAACATCATAGCCTGTTGCAGGATAAAAAAACCTGTAAAAGAAATTCCCGTGGCTACAGCAAGAAGAGAACTCCCGGTAAGATTTCGGGTTAAGAAAAACAGAACAATAGAGGCAAACGTTATAGTAACAGCCTGGAATCCATACAATGTCATAGGATCAGGAAGAAGTATATATAAAGGGGCAAGAAATGGTAAAATCCACATCTGGTGGTCGGTCAAAAAAGAATGGGCTTCTGTAACAATTCCGTTTGTATTATAGAAGAATTTACCTTTTGTAAATGCCCAGATGATTTGTTCGTATATAGCATGGTCCTCGGTTGAATGGAAGTTCGTATGTCTTTCCCACATCTTCATAAAAGCGAAGATACCAAAGGCCAGTGATATTATTAGTTGCAGAAATAGAAAATAATCGTATTTACGAATTCTTTTTGGGATACTCAATACGCTTTTTTTCAAAAAAATAGTGAAGTTGTTCAGGAGGAGTTTCAATTATCTGATGCCGGATTATATATACAGGTCTATACTTTGTTACTGAAAATTCGTAACATCTTTTAGAATCTGTCAATCGGAATAGGTAAATGAACCGGTGAAAATATCGTTTTGAATCGACTTGAGTTATCCTCCGATATAAAATTGTGGGACTTCCGGGATTCAGAAACGACCCTCTGCGTCCTGTAATCTTTTTAGATTTCTCATAGATTGTTATGAGACCGTTTTCTGTGATATTTTCATCCCTTCTTATTGTCCGTCCTGTCTGAATACTGCGAATTTTCCTGGAACAAAATGATTTACTGCACGATATTTTAATTGAACAAATATATATTTGCTTTTATTATGTTAAAGTAGTCTATATAATAGTGTTTTTTAACCCTGATTTTGCACTGGTAAAAAATTAAGGATATTTTGACTGGAATATAGGCGCGGCCTATTTTTTCGAATAGATCCATCGGTTGGTATATATGCGACGCTTTTCTGGAAAAAGGAACAAAATACTATTGAGAATCATTGTGTTCCTTATGATCTCAATGGGATTTCGTTGCGAGAAAAATGTCGGTGACATGCTTCCAGAATTCTTTATGCTCGATGTTAGTTTCCCACCCATGTATAGCGTTGGTGGCGAGGTGACAGGCCTTCTTGGAAGCAATTTTGTTCTTGGAAATGTGAAATAATTACTTTTATTTTGCTTGCATGATTTATAAAGGAGTATTTCTTATATATCAGTCATGGAATACTAAGAAATCTAATTGAATATTCACTTAAAAGGGTAACAATGAAAAATCATATTTATCTTGTGTTTTTACTGATGTTGTCATTAACTTGCAAGGGTAAGTCTGATGATAACGAAGATCTGAGTATGTTGCTACTGGGTACATCATCAGATACAGCTCAGGTTGCGAATCTGTCAATATTACCGGATAATACAGATATTATAACTAGTGATACAATAACGCTTTCCACATCTACGTCTGGCGCTTCAATCTATTATACTACCGATGGATCAATACCATCTTCTGCTTCAACCTCCTATGCTGCCGGTTTTCATTGTACACTAAGTGCCAATTATACTGTGAAAGCTTTAGGTAAAAAAGATAAATATGTTGATAGTAGTACATTATCAAAAACATATAAATGTCATGAATGCCTCTTGAACAGTGATTGTCCTGTCGGAAAGTCGTGTAATATAGGCACATACAATACATGTATTTAATTACAGCTATGAATCTAAAATGAGGATAGGCTGTTAATGTGTTTTACGAGCTCAATTTACGGTCATTTTTCCGATGTCTGGGTTATCCCTACATACCCGCTCCTGGCAGCGGGACCTTTACTTTTCATACACCTGTGAAACCGGGAAATTCCTACAATGAACTAATCCATGGCAGACCTGTAGTCTGAGTGGTCCAACATCTTCGTCTTCTGTAACGGCAACTATTACGAATCTGAACGTAAGCTGCAATACAAATAGCTATGGTGTGAGTGGCACGATTTCTGGACTGACGGCAGCCGGGCTTGTATTGAGATTAACTGATACCACAACATCGGGGCTTATTGGAACTCTTAATATCGCTTCCGGTGCTACCACATTCGAATTTGGATCGGCGAAGGTCCTCAGTGGACATACATATGCTGTAACAGTTGCAACGCAGCCATCACCGCAGTACTGCACCGTAAATTCGGGGACGGTACTATGACAGGTTCTGATATTACCGGAGTCTCCGTTGTATGTTTCGACCGGTTATCAAGTATAACGGTAAACGGAAGCTGGAGCTGCAGTGTATCAACAGACTGTCAGGATGTCTTTGATATCGATATATTTGCCGGAAATACGGTCAACATCAATGTGACGAATGTGACAGGAAGCTCCGTCGTCCGGATGGCCGTTTTTGCTCCCGGGGTTGCTCTTACCGGACCGAATCTATTGAATGGTGGTATAACCGATCAGTCCTGTACCAGTCAGAATGCTTCTGCGAGCACTTCCTTCTCTACCACGTTGGCGGGAGTCTATCGGATTGCCATTGGCAGGGACTGGGGATCCAGTGCGGGAAGCAGTGGAACCTATACGTTGACTGTTACATCGTCTCCGGTTATGCTGGATAACGGTCAAACGGTCAAACGGTTGACGATGGCGCGACTCAATTGTCCGGGATGAGCTGTCCTTGAGTCCAGTCCCTGCCTGATCTCTGGAATACCTGTTTTGAAGCTCGAATCGGAACAGGGTTGCTGAATACCGAGAACTTTTCTGGGAAAAGACGTTTAACGAATTATAGGTAAAACCTGCCAGGTTGCCTGAAAAAACAATGACTTCGAACACCTGGACCCACCCCGATTCTTTAACCCTGAGCGGCCTACCTCCGGGATACGTGGTAACCGGGAAGGCTTTCATAAACAGCAGGGGAAAAGGGCTGGCTGGATTTCAAATGGAGGTTGCGAGCTATTCGGATAGCATCTTCTCATCGGACAACTTCTTCGGTTCGTGGAATATTCCGACAAACAGTGAAGACAGTCATTTTCTAACAACAAATATAACGTCGAATATACAAACGTATATTGACAGCGATGGCAATGCTCTCGTTGCCTGGAGCGGATATGATAATTACAGTAACTACCAGGTCTTTCATTCCGACTACAGAAAAGGGAAATGGTACAACCCGGTGGATCGATTTGATGCTGCCGGAAGAGGAAATAATGTGTTCGCTTTTCTCGGAAATACAGGTTTTATGATCTGGGAAAATTTTAATATAGACGGATCAACTATAGTACCGGTCATATCCTACGCTGAATATCCTCCCCTTTGATACAGTAATATAAAGCCCAGGAGCAGGTATAACACCTTCTGCTTTGGAATTACCAGGTTAGTTTTATTAACAAAGAAGTAAAACAGGAGTGTCTAAACTGGGCATTACAGATAACGGCTGGCCCACCCGACGTTTGGCGCAGCCAAATGTGTCCGCAGCCCGGTGCGGTGCAAGCCCTTATTATATACCAATCTCGGCTTGCATCCGCACTCTCTCAGCGGAGAGGGCAAAACCAGGGAGCGCCAGGAAAGCCCGATGTCTCTTGTTTGGTGAAAGTCCAAACCGGGAAAGGCTCAGCCAGCCACCCGT
>JBNKQE010000114.1:0-12838 GCA_050295715.1 Leptospirales bacterium | reverse complement strand
GCCGGGTTTATGCTTTCTACCATTGAGTTCCTCCTTACTATAAGGTATTAGAGGCAAGTAAATTATATCGGTTACTTTTTTTGATGTGTCCCGTAAAAAAAAAATTCATTTTTAGATTTACTGCCGAGTAGATTTGTAATGATCCTGGAATGTTTTGCATAAGTTTAGATAGTATTACTGTATAAATAGTTTTATCTGTTTGTATATATTGGAATGTTTCAATGTATAACGGTTGTGTAAAAAATCAATACGAGGAAATTTTGTAGAACAGTTATAACTTTATCCCGGAAACATTCAAAGCAATAATGATCAGTAGTGTAACATTCAAAGTCCCGTGGGGGATCAGCAGCACCCAGGTGTTTTTTCTTTTCTGGACAATCCATGCACCGATCAAAGCACCGGGCAGTATCAGAAGTAGATTCCAGGGCTGCCAGATGTGATTCATTCCGAACATCAAACCATTTGCTATCCAGGCGAATTTTCCCATGGATAATTCCTGACGCGGTAAAAGATATCCTCNAAACCAGAACTCTTCGCCCAGAATGTTCAATATCCATCCAGAGAAATATACCGGTATGATCCACCATTGTCCCGCAAGGTCCATCCCGAATAACTGCCCCGGGATATGCGCGTTTCTTCCTGCAGGACCAAATTCCGGGGGGAAAACCGAGTGTGGTGCGAAAAGGGAAAACTGTGCAAGAAACTCCGTCGTAAAGCCCAGTCCTATATAGATTGTTCCCTGGATTAATAAAACAATAATCACCCACAACCAGTCCACTACCGGCATTTTGTCCAGGCGATATCTTATTAAGAGATTATGCGTTTTCAGTGATCTGTTTTCCAGGTAGAATGCACCTATGGATGCTGTGAAAAAAAGGAACATGGTTGAACCCCATGCTATCAGATAACCGATCAAATAGGGCTCACCGGTTGCCTCCATAAAGAACGGCACAAAATAGTAATGGGAAACGTATAAAATGATGGCAGGTATGAGATAATAAAGAGAGGATCCCGCAATACCTAACGGCTTTATTTTCATCAACTTGCTCATGGTTAACTTCTGATCATAAGACGGGAAAACAACAAAAGTTCTTTCTTCTTCGATCTATTGATGATAGTGTCAGTTATTTGCGAAACCAGATGTATAATGATAATTCCTATTAAGGTCTGCGAGATGAGTAATCATTTCAGGATAAAGATAATTAATATATTTTGCTGTACAGTATATATTTTTCCCTGAAACAGCGAGAGCTGGATGGGGCTGTCGAAGCGACCCTGTAAGAGCGAAACCTTCAATTCGGAAGCTTGTATATAACGGCTATTTTATTTACAACCGAGGAACTGGAGAAATGGGTCGACAAAAAATAAATTTCCTGCATGATTGGCGGAACATTTGACGGGAGCATTCTATGTTATTAACAATTGCCTCGAGGGAAATCCTGTGGAATATACCTATAGCCTTCCAGATTGGTATGTACGTCCTTTTCTTTGCAAGCCTGGGGGTGCTCCTCTGGACGTTTAAAGAGAAGTTCCGATGGATCAAGGGCACTTCCGGAGAGAAATTGTTCCCGGAATCGCTCCAGTGGGGAGCTTTTTTTAAGACACTGGTATTACAGGGAAAGCTTCCCCGTCGCCCAGCCGTGGGCAGGTTTCATGCACTGATTTTTTATTCGTTTCTTATACTGACCATCGCCACAGAGCTTGTGGCCATCCATTCCGATACACCCTTCAAGGTTTTTCAGGGAACTACCTATATTGTAATCTCTTTTCTTGCTGATATTGCCGGAGTTTTTATACTCATTGGGCTTGCTCTTGCTTTCTACAGGCGTTATGTGCAAAAACCAGCACACCTTTCAGCCACACGGCCAGGCCAGGAAAGGACTATGTACGGTTTTCTGGGCACGCTTGTTATAACAGGATTTTTGCTGGAGGGTCTGCGAATCCTGGGAACGGGTATGCCATCCGGTGAAACAATATGGTCACCTGTGGGCTGGATCTTCGCGAAACTTTTCAGCGGAATGTCTCTTTCGAATCAGGCTGTATCAGTTACCCATCAGGCTCTGTGGTTGTTTCATATGGTCTTGACAATGGCCTTTGTGGCTGCTATTGGTCTTACAAAATATTCTCACATGGTATTTGCTCCACTGAGTGCCCTGATAACTCCGAAGCGCAGGGGGGGAGTGCTCGAGCCAATGGACTTTGAGGACGAGGAGGCTGAGAGCTTCGGCATTGAGAAGATCTCCGGGCTGACTCCAAAGCAGCGATTTGATACACTGGCCTGTGTAGAGTGCGGTCGTTGCTCCCAGGTATGTCCGGCACTTCGCTCAGATAAACCTCTGGATCCAAAACTCATAATTACAAAGATGCGCGATTTTTCGCTCAGTGAGAAAGGTAAAAGCGACGGAAATTTCTGGGAGGAAGGCAAGGAGCTCTATACGATCTCTGAAATTGATGCTTGCACAACATGCGGCGCCTGCATGGAAGAGTGCCCCGTGAATATAGAGCATGTCACTACGATTATGGGGCTCAAAAGGTACAAAACCCTGACCCTGGGCCAGGTTCCCGCTACTGCGATTACGACCATCCATAACATACAAAATCAGGGCAATCCCTGGGGACAACCCCGCGAATCCCGGATGGACTGGGCAGATGGTCTTGATCTTCCCATCGCCGATGAACAGACCCATGTGGACTATCTCTATTATACGGGATGTGCAGGAGCCTACGATCCCGCCAACCAGCAGGTCGTGAAACATACGGTGGCACTGCTCAAAGAGGCGGGGGTAAGCTTTGCACTCCTGGGAAAAGCGGAGAGCTGCAATGGAGATCCCATACGACGTTTTGGTGATGAGTATACTTTTAACGAAATCGCCATCGGAAACATCGCAAACATCAATCGTTATAAGTTCGACACGATCATCACCCAGTGTCCACACTGCCTGCATACTATAGGCAAGGAGTATGCGAAATTCGAGGATGGCAACTTCAATGTTGTACACCACACGGAACTCCTGGCTGACCTGGTCAAGCAGGGAAAACTCAAACCGCAAAATGAAGTCCGCGAAACAGTGACCCTTCATGATCCATGCTACCTGGGCCGGCACCACGGTAACTATGACTCTCCGCGGGATGTTCTGTCCGCTATACCGGGACTATCGCTATCCGAGATGGAAGAGTCAAAGGATAGTGCGTTATGCTGTGGAATGGGCGGGGGAAACATGTGGTATGAGACCCCGGAGGGCGAACACCTTTCGAAAAACCGTTTGAAGCAGATTGCACAAACCGGATCGTCCAACCTGGCAACCGCTTGCTCCTATTGCATGATCAACTTCAACTCATCGAAAACCTCTGTAACTGAAACAGAAGACCTGGTTGTAGAGGATGTGGCAAGCCTCCTCTATCGATCGGTAATAAAAGAGTGAAGCAGCGATTTCGCCTGATAGAGCTGTTCCATGAGTTATAAATCAATTGGCTGACGGGTTTTTTCGATTATTTGTTTATGAAAAGCTTCCGTCAGTTGACTGATTCTGTCAACGGGAATATATATATTATGTGTTTGTAAAAAAATCGCAGACGCAGAACGCAAACTGTTGATCAGATTCTATTAAATGTTTTAACAATGAAAAAGAAGACTTACGCAATACTGATACACCGCATCAATGTAAGCGGTGAAAATAAAATCCCATGACCATCCGCAACTGGAATAGCACAACGAAATTGCTGGAAATGATGCAAGAATTAGACGGCGATTGAATCCTGGAAGCTCACTACTGCTGTGAGCTGACCCGATATTGTGTAATTAAAGGATCTCGTAGTGTCTGCAAATGCAGGAACAGCCCGAAAGTCTGGCTGGTTTAGAATTCAATAAAATTTATTACTGTGAACAAAATCTTAAGTGATGAGCGTTGCAGCACTGCTTCGGATCATAAAGTTATTTGTTCTGATGTCTGTGAATTTTTCTTGCAGAATTTAGTCAGGCCTTATTATGTAAATCAACTGGTAGTGTAAATTGTATGATGAAATAACTTAAATCAAAAAATACTTGTATACGTATTGTTATTAATTATACTTTCACCAATCTCTGTAATTTCAGGGATTACCTTCGAAGAATTAACCACTCAGGGTAAGGCTCTTGATGGAAAGTCAGTTGACAGCTCTCATTTAGAAGTTCAAACGTCGTTTTCAATGATCGTTCTATCCATATGATTTGTTCTTCAGAGCACAAATGGTAATCGAATTTATAGAATCCCGTTTTATAACATCAAACAACTTCATATCGTTCATTTGAGTAAAAATGAAACCCGCAATGAATGTCTGCTTTTTCTGTACCTATTTTCATTAAATCACGTCCAATCATTTATTGAGAAGTAATGGACCTGTAGACTGGAAATTTTGGAGAACTCATATGTCAAAAAAAAGTGTTTTAATTGTTGGAGGAGGGTTTGCGGGGCTTGAAGCTGCCATTGAATCCAGGCGAAAGGGTTTTGAGGTAGGACTTATTTCCGAAAGGGATTTTCTGTATATCTATCCGCTCTCCATCTGGCTCCCCTTTAGAACCACAACCTTTAACAAACTGAAATTATCACTTCCGAAAGTAGCTAAGAAGCACGGAATCTCATTCTTAAAAGGGAAAATCGAGAAAATTATCGGAAAAGAACGAAAAGTAATCATCAATGGACAGGTATGGACCGCAGACCATATTGTCCTTGCCCTGGGCGCTGGAAAGACTTTGCCAGAAGGTGTGCAAAACACGTATACCATTTGTGGAACTCCCGATGATACTCTAAAATTAGAAAAGTCCTTGCAGGAGCTTATACAAAAGGGGGCGGGAAAAATCGCCGTTGGTTTCTCTGGAAATCCCAAAGATAAGTCGGCGGTTCGGGGAGGACCAGCCTTTGAATTTATATTGAATCTTCACCATGATCTAAAAAAGAGGGGGGTACTGGATCGCTTTGAACTTACCTTTTTTGCCCCCATGGAGAAGCCCGGACTGCGGATGGGGGAGAATGCTGTAGAGATGATCAATTCTCACTTTGATCGTCTGGGGATTCGTCGTCAGTATGGTAAAAAGATTAAAAAATTCCTGGCGACCGGTGTGGTTCTTGAGGATGACGAATTGATTCAGTCCGATCTGACCATGTTTATCGCAGGTGGTGCCGGCCACTCCATCGCTCTTCAATCGGATTTACCCTTGAACGAGGCGGGTTTTGTTCAAATCGATAACCACTGTCAAGTAGTCGGACAGGAGGGCGTCTGGGCTATTGGAGATATGGCTGCCATCGAGGGACCAGAGTGGAAGGCGAAACAGGGACATCTGGCAGAAGTAATGGCCCGCATAGCCTCCCATAATATTCATAGCCTGGAATCGGGCCGTTCTGATCTCAAGAGTTATACAGATCATATAGAGATTATATGCATGATGGATGGAGGAAGCGGCGGTTTCTATATCTTTCGAGATAGTAAAAAAAACAAATTGATTCCCCTCCCATTTGTTGGACACATCTTCAAAAAAGTATGGGGATTCTATTTTAAGATGAATAAGCTTGGTTATCTTCCGAGACTGATGTAATGGGTGCGGATGTTGTCTACAAAATTCTAACCACCGAGGAACGGAGTTAACGGAGTTTTTTGTATAAGGTTATCAAGCACCGAAATCGTGGTAAGCAAGTAGACGTCCCTGACACAGTTTACCTGCATAGCTTCCCCCTGAATCCCCTCCGTTTCTCCGTGGTGAAAAATGAACCACCGAGGAACGGAGTTAATGGAGATTTTTATATAAGGTTATCAAAAAACAGAGACATAGTAAGCAAGTTGATGTATTTGACCACGTTTACTTGCATAGCTTCCCCCTGAAATCCCTCTGTTCCTCCGTTACTCCGTGGTGAAAAACAAACCACCGAGGAACGGAGTTAACGGAGATTTTTCTATAAGGTTATCAAACAACTGAGACGTAGAAAGCAAGTAGATGTCCCTGACACTGTTTACTTACATAGTTCCCCCCAGATAATCCCCTCTGTTCCTCCGTTACTCTGTGGTGAAAATCAATGTCTCACACATGATATAAAATAATTGTATGAACAATTCCGTTAATTTACATGATTACGATTGCCTGACAGAGAAGATTATTGGCGCTGCAATTGAAGTGCACAAGCACCTGGGACCGGGGTTACTTGAGTCTGCTTATGAGGAATGTCTATGCTATGAATTGAAAGCTGGGAATGCTCTCTTTGAAAGACAAAAGGTTCTGCCTATCCTGTATAAAGGGAATATGATAGATGCGAGGTATCGAGTTGATATTATTGTCCAGGGTGTAATTCCCATCGAAATAAAAGCGGTTCAGGCACTTCATCCTGTCCATGATGCGCAGATTTTAACATATATGAAAATCGGAGGGTGGGAAGTTGGATTGCTGATAAATTTCAATGTTCCGTTATTGAAAAATGGTATAAAGAGAATTATTAACAATAGAGATGGAGGTTAAACACCGAGGAATGGAGTAAACGGAGATTTTTATATAAGGTTATCAAACAACTGAGACGTAATAAGCAAGTTGATGTATTTGACCACGTTTACTTACATAGTTCCCCCTCGAAATCCCCTCTGTTCCTCCGTTTCTCTGTGGTTAAAAAAAAGCATGAACCACCGAGGAACGAAGGGAAAAATATATCTTGAAGGGTCATCTTTTCGTCCTATTTAGTAATGCTCCATAGCAACAGGATCTCCCTGGAGAAGGGAAGTTAAACTTGAAAAATCTGGTCACATACTTTCTGGATCGTTCACTATTTGTGAACATAGTATCTATTATTCTGCTTGTTGCAGGACTCATTGCAATCAGTCGAGCCCAGCGTGAGGCATTCCCAAAAATTGAATTCGATTATGTTGTAATCACAACAATCTTCCCTGGGGCCACGCAGGAGGATGTAGAGAAGCACGTTACTATCTCCATAGAAAACCAGCTGAGAACTGTAGACGGTATTGAGGAAATTTCGTCCGGTTCCTATGAATCGCTGTCCAGTATCGCCATCAAGCTTGACCCCGACCTGGATGACAAGACGAAGGTAATAAGCGATATCAAGAACGCAGTGGACCGCACGGCAGATCTTCCTGATGAAGCGGAAAAGCCGTTTGTTTTTGAGATAGCCATGGACATGATGTCTGTAATGGAATTAGCCATCATAAATGAGGATGGTATTCATAATGATGCAGACGAGTTTGAGAACCGGCACTATGCGAAAATGTTGGAAGACAGGCTGCTTGAGATCGATGGTGTTGCGAGGATAGAGAAGAGTGGTTATCGTGAAAGAGAGATGCTCGTTGAGGCCGATCCGGTCAAGCTGGCGCAGGAGTATGTTGGAATCAACGAGTTGATCTATCGTCTTTCTCAAAAAAACCTGAATTTCCCGGGAGGTATGCTGAAATCAAAAGAGGGAGAAATACTGATTCGCACGATCGGAGAGGTGCAGACCGCAAAGGAAATCGAAGAGATTCTTGTGAGGTCCAACGATGTGGGTGACTCCATTCGCGTGAAAGACATCGCCAGGGTTCTGGATACCTTTGAAGAGGAGAAGATGATCACGAAGGCTGATGGAAATAAGACTATTATCCTTAATATAATGAAGAAGGAATCGGCGGATATCATTGATGTGGTGGAAGAAGTAAAAGAGACTTTGAGCGATTTTAAGAAGGTTCTTCCCGAGAACTATCGCACGCAGATCATGTTTGATATGTCTTTTTATGTAAGAAGGAGGCTCAATGTACTTGTCAACAATGCCATAATCGGATTTTTTCTGGTTATATCCACCCTCTTTTTAAGCTTTGGTTGGCGCATATCTCTTGTTACGGCAATCGGTCTTCCTCTCGCATTTTTCGGAACATTTGTCTGGATGGACTTCAATGATGTGAGTGTTAATCTTATGTCAATGTTTGGTTTGATAATGGTCCTGGGGATGCTTGTGGATGATGCCATTATCGTTGCTGAAAATATCTACCGCCATCTGGAGGAAAAAGTACCGCTGAAACGGGCAGTGCAAAACGGTGTAAGCGAGGTCATAACCCCTGTAGCAGCAACAGTTCTTACTACCGTATCCGCATTTGCCCCCCTTATGTTCATGCAGGGAATAATGGGTAAGTTTGTATGGGTAATGCCGGCGGTTGTATCTGTTGCACTTCTTTTCTCATGGGCAGAGTGTATGTTTATACTTCCATCGCATATTTATGATATAGAAAAAAAACTCGGCAAGCCTTCCGGCAGGCTGAAAAACAAAAAAGGAATTCGGAAATGGTTATGGATCTGGATGCATCGGGCGCATCCGGTAAAAGAAAATCATGAAGAGCATTTATCAGGTAATGAAGGAACACTTATGCACCGGGCCAGAGAGATCTACCGAAGTTTTCTGATCTTTACCCTTGGGAGACGGTACATTGCGCTGGGAATCCTGTTTATCTTTTTTGCAGGAACCACAACCTTCTCACTCTGGAAAATTGACTTCATACTCTTTCCGCGAAATGGTATCGAGGCGTTGATAATAAAAGCTGAAACTGCCACAGGTACAACGCTGCAGGAGACAAGTGAGAAACTGGGAAAACTGGAACGGATTATCGGACAGCTCCCTGATTCGGAACTGGATAACTTTTCAACACTTGCAGGTGTGATTCAGGAAAATCCAATGGATCCGAATTCAAAAAGCGGAGCCTCCTACGGGACGATCCGTATCAATCTGACGCCGTTTTATACACGTGAAAGAGACGGTGAACAGATTATGGAGCACCTGCGAAACGAGTTTAAAGCTGTTTCAAGCGACTTCGTTAAAATGGAAATCAATCAGGAAAGTCATGGACCCCCGGTAGGGCAGGCTGTGCAGGTCACCGTAAAAGGGAATGAATTTCCGGTAATAGAAAAGATAGTCAGCGAATACAAGGAGTATCTTTCCACGTTGAAGGGTGTCAGGGATATAAAGGACAATTACGAAGGAGGTAAAGAGGAGCTCCGTGTCTATTTGAAGCCGGAAGAGGCAGCGAGAGCCGGTGTATCTGTCTTTGATGTGGCTACCACGATCCGCTCCTGTTACGAAGGAACGGTTGCAACGACAATTAAAAAAACAGACGAAGAGATAAATATAAGAGTCAAGTTTCCAGCAACGCTTCTTCACTCCGCTGAGAGTCTCGGAAAGGTGAAAATCGCTAATAAAAGGGGAAATCTTATACCACTGAATAGCGTGGTCTATTTTGAGAAGGACAGGGGGATATCCGTTCTCAATCGAAAAGACTGGAGGCGAACTGTATCCGTAACCGCAGAGATCGAGGAAAATGTAAGAGATATAAACTCTCTAATCGTGAATACAGCCCTCCAAAAGAAGTTCGCAGATATTGAAGAAAGGTATCCCGGTTATACGGTTTCCTATGAGGGTGAGTTCAAAGATACGGAAGAGTCCATGGCTGAACTTCTGCAATCTTTCCTGATAGCCATAATGATTATCTATTTAATACTTGTCTCACTGTTTCGTTCACTTGTCTATCCTTTGATCATCCTTATGGTGATTCCTATGACCTTTACCGGTGTAGTGTGGATATTCTTCTTTCACAACCTGCCAATCTCTTTTCTAGCTGCACTTGGAGTTGTGGGTCTTGCAGGAGTGGTGGTCAATGACTCTATTCTTCTTATGGACTTTATAAAGAAAGCGAGAAACAGGGGAGTCAAACCGCTCCAGGCTGCTATTGAATCCGGAGTAACACGACTGCGACCTGTTTTTTTAACCACCGTTACCACATTTTTTGGTTTGATACCCACAGCCTATGGCATTGGAGGCTATGATCCGTTTCTGAAGCCCATGGCCATTTCGCTCTCCTGGGGGCTCGTTTTCGGAACTACCGTGACCCTTGTGGGAATACCAATAATTTACACGATCTTTAGCGATATGAGTGGATTTCTATTTCGTAAGAAAGGGATATAAGTGGTTGAACCATCCCTGTTTCACCGTTTCTCCTTGAAAAAAGGAGCTTTTTAATTGTTGGTGTTGGTAGAGAATGATCAAGACTAAAAATCACAATGGCTGTTCATCTGGCTGGCAGAATTTCAGGATGGGAGATGTGCGAGGCGGTAATCGAACTGTATCGCCTTATTGAACACCAGTTCAAAAATCTTGATGTTTCCATGCAGGTGGTATTCCCGAAGACCTCCTTCCGGACAGACTCTTCGATCCCCACGTAACGACCAAAGGGAAAAAGGGTACAGGCATCGGTCTCTATATCTGTAAGATTATTGTGGAAGAGCATATGGGTGGACAAATCGAAGCGCGAAATGCTGAGGAAGGTGCGGAATTCATCATCACCCTTCCTATCGTCAGACAGAAAAATGAAAAATGAACCACCGACGAGCGGAGTTAACGGAGATTTATATACAAGATGATCAAGCGGCGAAAACGAGGTAAGCAGGTCGTCTACAAGAAAATTCACGCGACCGCTCATTTACTTGAAGGAGTCTCTGATTTCATTAAAACGACGATCCATGTCCAGTCGAAGATCATCAATTCGCACATTTACAGTATCAAACCGATGATTCATATAGGAGCGGAGATCATCTATTCGCCCATTTACAACATCAAAGTGCTGGTCCCTATACGAACGGGATTCATCAAAGCGTTGGTCCACTGAAGCCACGAAATCATTAAAACGCTGGTTCATATCCGCCCGCAAATCGGAAAAATTACGCTCCGAATTCTTGCTGTTGCGGGAACTGCAAAAATAGTATTTGCGAATCATAAAGAAGCGAAAGTAGATATTTTTGATTGCGTAAAGGTCTTCTATAATCAAAAGCGAATTCATAGTTTTCTGGATTATATGTCTCCAGAGGAATTTGAAAGTTAAAAAATTGTCTGATCCGGTCTCCCGAAAATCCGGGTGGGCTTTAAGGAAATGGAATTCCCTCGAACGGGATTTCTGGGTGATTCGGCGGGTTTCTTATTTATACAGGATTCTCTGTAAATCTTGAATCAAGATATCATTGATAAACAAACCTCTTTTCTCTATACATACCTGTATCATTTGCTTTCGGATTTCAGTCTGTGTCCACAGTTGATAAGAGGTATATCAAGCTACAAGTGGAACCTCTTTCACTTCAAATTGTCCGGCTACAAACTCAACAGGTGCATACACATTTAAATATCTCTTCTAAATCAATACATGTTAAGTATTAAAAGGCTGACTGAACGAATGGTCAGCAGGTAATTGCGCGGTTTTTAGTCGTTCAATTATACAGCCTATATCAATGAAGGTGATTCCATAAATGTTAGAGTAATGACTCAGAAAAGAACTGGAGTTTTGAAAAAGTAGTTGTCTCATAAATGACAGCGATGTGTATATTTTAATACTATTTATTCGAGTGATGAAAAGTTTTCGTTTCTGAGTAAGTTGTCACTCTTTTTGCCGGTATTATAGCATGTATAGTTTTCGACGCCTCTTTTTCATATTCCTTTCTTTAAATGTGGTTTTAATCTCATGTAGTTCTAATCGGGCCTTTCAAAAAAAAGAGGGTATGGGCTTAGATCCTGACGGATTTAACTATTTTAAGAAGAATCCCCGTAAGAATATTCGTGTGGGGGTGGCAACATTCAACGGATACAAAAGCGGGCTGTATGATATGGCTGTAACCGATGAGGTAATCAGTGCTATCGCCGGTTATAATAATGTCCACTTGATAGAAAGGTCCAGGCTGGATTCCATTCTAAAAGAGCAAAAATTGAACTCTTCCGGCCTCGTTTCGCAAAGCGATGCCGTTAAGATAGGTGAAATACTTCCGCTGGATCTTCTGGTTGCCGGTAACTACTCGCTGGATGGCGATACAATCAATGCCAATGGACGATTCATTGATGTTGTATCGGGAGAGATTGTTGAGACATTCGATTTCGCACTCTATTTGAAATCTAAAAAAGATAAGACAAGTCCGGAAAGGATTTCAAAAGAAGAGTGTGTGCAATATGAAAACAGAGTGAATGAGGCGATGCGAGATCTGAAAACCCAGGCTCAGATAAATCACGCTGTGGATATGGCGCTTCGGGTTCCTTTTCAAGGGGAGTGTCGCGACATTCATTATCATGTAATGCACGTCTTTAGAAATACGGGACACTATCCCCCTCGCTACAAGGAATTTATTATCAATATATTGGAACAAAATATCGATGTCCATCCAGGCTCGAATTTATATGTTGATTCATTTAACTATCTTTCTTCGGAAATCCCGGTAAAAGAAGACACGTGGAATATTGTAAAAACCTTTGTTAAGGAGGGACGCATTAGTACAGCCGGATTCGTGATTGATGCCAGGAAGTTTCCTGTTGAGTTAAATCGAAATCGAGTGGATGAACTTATGGACCTGGCCAAAGACGGTGAAATTGGAAGGCCCCATGCAATGGATGCGGGAATTGTGGCTGTAAAGCTTGTAAACCTGAAGAGTGCTTTTCCCAGAGAGAGTGAGGTATCTTTCGCTCTGGATATAATAGAAAAATACGGAGATCTTGCGGCAAAAACCGATGAGGGTAGGCTTGGTATGATCAAGCAACTGACATCTTTGTATGTCTATACATCCAGTAGAGAGAGCCAGAAAAGGGTCATTGATAAGATGATCTATTTTTTTAAAAATAAGGAGTACCATACTTATACAGCTGGCTCAAGAAGGGATGAAAAATACAAAACCGATCTCAAGTATTACGATCTTCTCTGGAATTTTATACGTTCCGCTGACTACAATTTGAATCATGCGAGAAAGGGTTCTGTTCGTTCTGTTGGAAAAAAGGGTGGGGGATGAAGTTGTTTCGCGCCTGGCAGACAGTGGGACAGTGCGATT
>JBNKQE010000113.1:0-12864 GCA_050295715.1 Leptospirales bacterium | reverse complement strand
TATTACAAGTAACACAATAATTGCCGTCGCCGCTACTTCATGAAACCCCTGCTGCGGACGGGCTGCCCAGTTGAATATCTGAATTGGGAGCACTGTAAAACTATCAAGCAGCGATGAAGGTAGAAAGGCAACAAAAGTGAGAGCGCCGATCATTATAAGAGGAGCAGTTTCTCCAATTGCCCTGCTGAGTGCCAGAATTACGCCGGTAAGCATACCGGGAATTGCCATTGGTAATACCTCAAATCTTACAACCTGCCACCTGGTCATTCCAATTCCAAAGCCAGCAAGACGGAAGGATTCAGGAACGGAACGAAGTGCCTCCTGGGCAGCAATTGTTATAATAGGAAGAATAACCAGTGCCATCGTCAGAGATCCGGCTATAAGACTTCGTCCCATATCCAGAAACCTGACAAATAGCGTCAAACCAAGTAAACCGTAAACAATAGATGGGACACCGGCCAGGTTCTGAATATTCAGTTTAATAAAACGAACAAATTTGGAATTCCTTGCATACTCTTCCAGGTATATGGCTGCGCCGACTCCCATAGGAATGGCGATAACAGCCGTTAAGAACATCATCCATATTGTTCCAACTATAGCTGATAGAATACCGGCTTTCTCTGGAAACCTGGATGGAAAGTTTACCAGAAAGTCATAGTCCAGATGCATATGCCCCTGGAAGAATACACCTGCCAGCAAAAGAAACAGGAAAAATAAGGCCGACATATTGGCTGTGAAGGTGAACGTCAAAAAGAGTCCACCATAAATCTGATACCGAGATTTACGATCCATTACTGGTAAACCTCCCTGAATCTTTGAACAAAGCGGGCAGATAGATAATTAAAGAAAAATGTCAACAAAAACAGAAACAATCCTATTGCATAAATTGTGTAATATTCAATTGAACCGGCAGGAGTATCTCCCAGACTGATCTGCACAATGAATGAGGTCATTGTCTGAATGCTCTCCAGATAATTCCAGTCTAAATTAGGAGTCGCACCGGCTGCAAGGGTTACAGCCATTGTCTCACCAATGGCTCTGGCAAAAGCCAGCATAAAAGATGCAACAATACCGGATGTAGCTCCGGGTACAATTACTTTGGTCACAACATGAAACTTTCTCATTCCAATGGCATAACCGGCATTACGAATTGATGAAGGAACTGATTTCAAAGATTCAATGGAAAGCGACGAGACCATGGGAAGAATCCCTATCCCCACAACTATTGAAGCGGAAAGTGCATTGAAAACCTGAATGTCCGGAAAAAAAACCTTCAACACAGGTGTAACACCTGTCAAAGCAAAATATCCGTATACAACCGTTGGTATACCCCCGAGTATCTCAACGATTGGTGTCACAGCAGTTTGAAACCAGGGTTTTGCATATTGGGTCAGAAAAACAGCAGTCCCAAAACCAAGCGGCAAAGCTACCATAGCGGAACCAACAGCAACCATAAGTGTTCCGGACAGCAAAGGAAGAATCCCGAGCTTTTTTGGTTCACCGAACGGTTCCCATTTTGTGCCAGTTAAAAAATCCCACATGCTTGCATGGCGAAAAAAGTTAACGGCATCAACCAGGAGTATTAAGACAATAGCAACAGTTACTCCTATTGTTAAATAGGCGAGGGAACGAAGAGCATATCGAATCGCCCTCTCTTTGACTGAGTAGGATGGTCTCTCCCCAAATCGGGAAAAAACAGAATTCCTATCACCGGAGGTAACAGCTTTTGTAAGCAGATTATAATCGGGGGCCTGACCGCTTTCAGCGGATGATACAAGAATTTTATCGGATTGCATGGTTTCACTCAAGAAACAATTGATAAATTACAGCAGAGGTCATCAAACTTCTGCTGTAATTTTCAATAGATCAGTTCTGAAAGATTTCCATTAAAGATTTATGTCCACCTTTTTGATGAATCAAAGAGCCAGTCACCTTGTTTTCAAAGTTATTTTTTGTAACTTTTAACAATTCCGGATCCAGGGGAACATACCCCACATCTTTGCTCAACGCACTGGCATTGTCCAGATAATAGTTCACAAAAGCGGCCACTTCTGGTTTCTCCGCAGATGCTTTTCGGACATAGATAAAAAGCGGTCTGGACAGAGGAGAATAGGTTCCTCCTTTTACTGTTTCAATAGAAGGAGTCACAGCTTTTCCGGATTTCGGATTAACAACAGGGACAATTTTCAGACGGTCCTGGTTCTCTTCATAATAGGCCAGTCCAAAAAATCCGATAGCTGATTTGTTTCCAGCAATACCGGTTACCAGAACATTATCATCTTCACTGAAGGTTGAATCGGATCTGATGCGTCCCTTTTTGCCTACGACAGTCTCAACAAAGTAGTCGTATGTTCCCGAATCCTGACCAGGAGAGAAAATCTTAATCTCCTGATCCGGCCATGCAGGATTTACATCTTTCCATGTTTTTGCAGGATTCTTGTAACGAAAAATGTGATTCAGCTGATCCACATTAAGTTGTTCAATAAAGGTATTTGCAGGATTTACAATGACAGCCAGTCCGTCGAAAGCTACGGGAAGTTCCATATATTCAATATTGCCTTTTACACATGCCTCAATTTCGGTCTTTTTTACAGGTCGAGAAGCATCAGAAATATCTGTCTCACCATTACAGAACTTCTTGAAACCGCCACCGGTTCCCGAAGTGCCAACTGTAACGTTTACGCCATTTTCCACACTGCGATATGATTCAGCAACAGCTTCAGTGATTGGATAAACAGTACTGGATCCATCAACCAGGATTTGTGATGTGGGTTTGCCACAGGAAATTGCTACAGTTGCAACCATAGCGCTAAGTGTTAATGTTTTAGCAATTATTTTCATTTCTAACAAATACCTCATTCTGGGTTATAATCTGATATACGGAGTAATCAGAATTTTCTTCCCCGTATGGCATATGAACGGATTATAACGGGCCACTTGCTGGATCACGGACTTTTTTTTCATATGGAACAAAAATCACATCATTCAACAATCACCAATCTCCCAGTTTTGGATGACAGAATTATTTCGAATAAACGTCAACAACGAAAGAAGTTACGTTTTCAAAACATTACAGAGTTGTTTCTCTTTAAAAATCAACAATCCTGTCACTATTCTGTAAAAAATAAACCGGATACTGTTCATATTTCTCACACGAAGAATTTATTCTATTATATTTTAATTGATTGATTACGGAAGATTTGCTAAACTGTTACATTGTCGTGACACTGTGAGTTTTTTTTAGATGGCAAATTTTCTGTTCGCAATAGATGGAGCGGAGAATGTCACAGAGTCAAGATGACGATTATTTTGATATTGAAGGTGGGTCCATGGCTATTGAGCAAGAAATGGAAGCTCTAAAACAGGAATTGATTCTCATGGCACGAAAAGCTGAATCGATTTTTTATACCTCTTTGCAGGCCCTGGAAACTCGTGATGAAAGTCTTATTGCGGAAGTCCGCAGAGAAGATGCAGAGCTTGATAAAATGGAGCTCTCCCTGGACAAGCGGTGCATGCTTCTTTTGGAGCTTAAAGGACCCTACGCCGTAGATTTTCGATATGTCTACAGTGTAATTAAGACCAATAAGGATCTTGAAAGAGTGGGAGATGAGTCCAAAACCATTGCAAAGTGGACAGCTCGCATGAAGGGACACCCGGATCAGATGGTTCTTGATCTTGCTGCGAAGTCAAAAGAAGCCCTCAGAACTGCCATTCAGGCACTCGTTGACAATGATCCGGAAATGGCCAGGAAGGTAATGCCTCTTGAGAATGAGGTGGATGAAATTGAAGATGCTATTATGGAAAACTCACCGAATCTGGCAATGGGTTTTATTGCGAAGGCTCTGGAACGAGTTTCCGATATGGCAACAAATGTTGCAGAAAATATAATTTTCTCCGTTGAAGCCCAGGACATTCGTCACGGCAACTATCCTGGTAAGAAATAACAATAACTGTGCAATTGACGGAAACTCGACTCATATTGCAACCAGCAGTCGAGTTTCCCGAATCGTAAATGACAACAGATCAATCCCCCTGTCCGGTCTGATGGAAGCTTCCTGTCATACTTCTTTTATTTTAGTAATTGGAGAAAGAGCAACGGCCAGGAATCTTCCATGGTGACTGAGGGATACAGGAATTCTTAGCCCTTGTTTTTTTTCGACTATGGATGGACCAACGCCGGATCCTCTGCCTTCTGATTCGAAAAAAGTAAAATCATGGAGATCGGAATATATATCCCCCGCAAAACGAAGGGTCAATTCTCTGACAAGTATAGAATCAATATCCGGGGAAATCAGATTTTCATGATTGGACAGAGCTTTCGCACTCTCTTTTAATTCCACTCGACTGTACAATTCATGGATTTTTTCAATCATTCCCGGATCAAGAGACGCAGCATGTTTTCCATTTGAGTCAATTGCAGCGCAGACCACATGCACATGGCCATCCGGATGAACAAGCGAATGCACATTCAACACATGATCCTGAAACCTTACAACATTATCAATCTGGTCCACATGGTATGATTGCCAGCTAAAATGAATATCTCTGTAGGCCCCGGATAGAGCTTTATAGGCGGATTCTTTCGCAGCCCAGTAGAGCCAGAGGGCTGTTACCGGATTGGCTGACTCATTAATTTGAGCAAGCTCTTCAACTGTAAAGACCCGGTGCAAAAAACGTTCTCTTGCAAATACGTCTCTACAATCGGTATGATTTAGATCGACAACATCATTTCCGATCAGAATGTTTTTCACTTCTTTCAAGGAAATACTCGTCTTCCATCTCTTTCAATCTGGTTATTATTTGCACAGAAATATCTCTGGCAGCTCTGCGGCCGCTCTGCTCGGAACGTGGCTCAATGGTTTCCATTTTCATGTATATTGAATCGTTGTAAGGTGGTAACGGGGAATGCTTTTCCTGACGGGAACCACGAAGGTAGATGCATAAAACACGATAATCTTCCATCTCTGAAAGAATGTTTCCAACTCCGTAGGTGACATTCTCCACTTCGATTTTTCCGGTTCGGCTTCTCCCACCCTCGGGAAAAATAGTACAGATATGACCGTGTTCCATTAAATAGCGAACTTTGTTCAGAACCAGTTTGTGATGATCAGACGATCCCTGCCTGTCTATGGGTATGGTCTTTCCAAGATATGTAAAAAGACTCATAAAGATTGTAGCTTTAAAATTCTCAACTGCCGGTGTGTTCCAGGAGAAAAGGCGAAATTCTTTTAGATACCCCCAGACTCCATTCAGAGCATACTGAATGAATATGGAATCAAACATTGTCAGGTGATTGGCGCATATCATAATAGGTCTTCTGTCACGAGTCAATTCGTGAAATTGACGCCGGAGCTCTTTATGATTTACGATTCTCGACTTATGAATAAATCTAAAAAATATGACTGTAGATATTCCCACAACAGGGAAAAAAAGATAATCAATGAAGATTTGCAGTTTAAGAAGTATTATTTCCCTGAATGGGATGCGCTCGCGTATATTCTTACTCATATGTTAATTTTTTCTGGAATTTCCAGGAATCCGGGTTTACCCGGGGCCCGGCCGATGGCCGGACCTTCTGCCCGGGCGGCAGATTATACTTTAGAAGAAATCATCTCTACAGCAGCACCGACAGTCTGAACTTTGTCAGCTTCTTCGTCAGCTACCTCAATATCAAATTCATCTTCAAATGCAAGAACAATGTCAACCAGGCGGGAAGAGTTTACCCGAAGGTCCTTCAGAATGTCTGTTTCCATAGAAACATTACCCAGAGCTTCCTGATTGCGAACGAAGGGTGTCAGGATTTTGACTACCTTATCGAATACTTCCTTCTGTTCCATTTACGAATACCTCTTAAATTAAAATCAACGCTCAAAAAAAATTAGAACGCTTTATTGAGTGGATCAACCCTCATACTTCTTGAAGATTACGGTGGCGTTTACATCACCGAATCCAAAGCTTGCTTTTGCAAGAATTCTTATATCTTTGTCTACCGTTTCCCTGACAACGCTTTTTTCATAAGGTTTTATCTTCTCATGAATGTCTTCACAATTCAGAGACTTGTGCAGAAATCCTTTGTGAACCTGGAGAACGGAAGCTACACCTTCCACTCCTCCAGCTGCACCAAGGCAGTGTCCAACAAGAGATTTTGTAGCATTAATATAAGGAAAGTTTTCAGGAACCGCTCCCAGGGCAGCCACCCAGTTGCCAACCTCTAATGGATCGGCCATAGTTCCCGTGAGATGCCCGTTTATGGCATCAATCTGCCCTGCATCAATTCCTGCAGTCTGTATGGCAGATTTAATACATTTTTGAACTCCGGTGCCATTGGGAAGTGTCATGGAACCACCCATTCGGTGACCTCCACTGTTCACAGCACCGCCAATAATCTCAGCGTAAATGCGCGCTCCGCGTTTTATTGCACTGTCCAGGCTCTCCAGCAAAAGAACACCGGAACCGGATCCAGGAATAAAACCGCCTGCTGTTGCACTTAAAGGACGCGACGCCTTCTCCGGCTGATCATTGAAAGATGAATTCAGTACCTTCATCCCGTCAAAACCTGCCCAGACCACCGGATGTGAGCTCTCTGCTCCTCCGGCAAGCATTCTTGTTGCCAGCCCATCTTTAATTCGCTGATAGGCCATTATAATTGCTTCTGTTCCCGTAGAACAGGCTGAAGAGTTCGTGGTTACCTGATTGCCAAGCCCCAGAAGACCGGACATTTTTGCAGATACAGAGCTTGACATGATCTGCTCAACCATTGTGGAACCAAGTCGCCTGGTTTTACCGGCCATGATCTTAGGCATGGCTATTGCCAGAGTATCTATACCACCCAGTCCAATACCAATAATAGCTCCGGAATCCCAGTCAACATTATCGTCTCCAGGTTCGGGAACTGTCAAACCGGCATCTCTCCACGCATCGATTCCAGCCATACCGGACAGAATCATCGGATCATTCATTGCAAAGAGGGCTTCGTCATCGAAATACTCTTTAGCTCTCTCCCGGAACCCCTCGGGGATGCCGCCCACCTGGCAGGCGAATTTCAACTCTTCCATCTCCGGAACAAACCGGATACCACTCTTCCCTTCTCGAAGAGCCTTTTCGAAATTTTCTAATCCGGTTCCATTGGGAGCAACAATTCCCATGCCTGTTATTACGACTCGAGTTGACATTATCGTTTCACTCCAAGACCGGCAAGAGTACCACTTGCAGCAATCGTCCCATCTTCAAGTTCGATGCGGGCCGTGCTTTTCACTTTTCCCTTACGAAAATACTGCATATCTCCGTAAATTGTTATAAGATCGCCGGGATTTACAACCGCAGAAAATTCAATTTCACATTCAGTAAAAAGCGTCAATTGATCAACATCTGCCCCACTGATTAAATGTACATAGATTCCCTGTGCAACCACAGATACCTGTGCCATAGCTTCAATTAGTATAACCCCGGGAGTCGTCGGCTTTCCCGGAAAGTGACCTTTATAGAAAAACTCATCTTCTTTAAACCTGTATTTTCCGATAGCATGCTTATCAGAAAGCTCGACAAGTTCATCAATAAATCGAAATGGCGCTTGCTGTGGAATTAATCCAAGCACTCTGTCAACCATCTCTCTTGAAGCAAGTTCGTTAGGCATAAAGTCCCCCGTTCACCTGAAAAATTGCACCGGTGCAATACCCGCCTCTGGTTGCAAGAAATTGAACCATTTCTGCGACTTCTGCAGGAGTTCCCATACGACCCATTGGAATCTGCTTATATACTTCTTCGAGAAGCTCCGGAGAGAGTTTTTCAGTCATAGAAGTTGCAATATACCCGGGAGCCACAGAATTGATTAAAATTCCATATGGGGCAAATTCACGGGCAGCCGTCTTTGTGAAGTTATCAACGGCAGCTTTTGTCATTCCATAAATACTCTGAGTCGGATTTCCGGCCAATCCCACAACACTTGTAATATTAATAATACGGCCGGTTTTTTTTCGAATCATGAGACGAGAAAGTCTTTTGGTAAGATACCAGGCACTTCGCATGTTGGTATTCACACATTTCTCAAATTCATCAAGCGTTGCATTGAAAATCGGATTATCCATAGCTATACCGGCGTTGTTAACAAGAACAGCCAGATTGCCACCGTGCTCTTTTTTCAGCACATCATAAATTGCGTCAATTCCCTCAACAGTAGAGATGTCACCCTGAATAATGAAGGAACCCGGCAACTCTTGAGCCAGTTTTTCTGCAGGCTCTGCACTTCGATTGTAATGAATACCGACTTTAAAACCGGACTCGTGTAAAGCTCTTGAGCAGGCCTCGCCAATGCCTCCGGCTCCGCCGGTTACGAGTGCTATACCTTTATTTTCTTCCATTTTACTACCCACATATCAAACTTTCAATCCACAATGAAGGACATTATTTGCATGAAAGCCTGATCGATCTACGACCTTTTCATTTGATGTATTACTTACCAGAAACTCTGATTTACTCGCGAACCAGAGTCCCCCCACGGGACATTTCTGTGTGCATAGGATAATCCTTATAAGCCATTCCCATGAAAAGGCCTACTCTGGCATCCTTCATTAAATACACTGGTTCATCATCTACAAGTACTTTAGCATTACCGATGGCAATTACTGATCCCTGCTCTGGCATAGAGCTAAATCGTCTAATATCAATCTCATAACGGACAACTTTACTATGAGGTCTGATCTGTCCGCTGAACTCAACCTCACCACATCCAAGAGCTCTTCCCGAACCGGGCGCACCATTTAATGCACAGTAAAACCCGATCAACTGCCAGACAGCGTCCATTCCAAGAACCCCGGGTTGAACAGGATCACCGATAAAATGACACTGAAAAAACCACTCATCCACGTGAATGTCTTTTTCGGCAACGATTCTCCCTTTTTTCCCGCCACGAACTACTTCAACAACGCGATCCATCATTAGCATTGGAGGTGCGGGAAGACGGGCGAACTCCTCTGGAGGATCTTCTACCAGATGTCCGTAAGCAAAAGCAATTAACTGCTCTTTGGAAAGCGAAGTTGCCTCAACAAACTCGCTATATTTCAGTTTTCTTGTAAATGGCTCGGAAGAATAATTCATCAGTTCCTACTATAGTAAATTGTATTTTGTTTTTTGCACATCAGCCTGCGATATGCTCTCCACCATCCACGCGGATGATCTCGCCATTGACCCAGCCTGCTTCATCAGTGCACATCATTGAAATAAAAGCACCAACATCCTCAGGAACTGTCAATCGACCCATTGGATTTCGAAGAACAGTTGTAGCACTCATATGAGCACTGCCGGGTATCAAACGAAGCGCCGGCGTATCAGTTACTCCAGCCTGTATGATATTAGAACGAATTCCATGAGGACCAAATTCCATTGCAATGCTTCTTGAAATTGCTTCAAGAGCTACCTTGGCAGCACTAACAGCCGCATACCCTCTCCAGGCAATCGTATTGCCTTCACTGGTCAATCCGAAAATTCGGGCATCAGCAGCGAACATATTTCTGCGATATGCATCCTGAACCCAGGTCAGCATGCTTGTCCCCATCGAATAAATTGTATTTGAGATATCTTCATCTTCAGCAAGGGAATCCTGGTTGTATGATGGAGGATTGGCAATAGTGTGAAACTCTGCATGCCCGTCGTCGAACAGAGCATTGGCCGCCTCGGCGATAGCCTCAGGAGCCACACCCAGTTTATCAGCCAAAAGTTTTCGGGCTTTTTGAGGACCGGACTCTTCTTTCATTGGTGCAATCAGCTTCAGATTTCCAAAAGCAATGGAGTGAAGGATCATGCGGACCTTCCCCTCTGCCCCCAACGCTTTAGCAAGTTCATCAAGAACTTCGGATCGCCCCTCTTCGGAGAGTGCGTTTGTATTGAATGCAAGAAACGAAACTCCCGTATTTCGAATTGTTTCAAACTCTTGCTCAATTCGCGCCATTGCTCCCTTTCGGTCTCTGTGCACGATACAAACATTCATACCATCCTGTGCCAGCTTCTTGGCGGTTGCCAGACCAAATCCACTTGATCCGCCCAGGATAATTGCCCAGTAATTCTTTCCAGTAAAATAGCTCAAAGGTGTCCTCCTGAATGAGTGCTATACTTCTATTGTATTTTTTTATTATGCCGGGAAGGCTTTGCCTGCCGAACGTAAGTTTAGAACTGACGTTACATCGACACCCACAGTCTTAAAAAATTTCTGCAATGGCCTGTTAGGACCAACTTCATATATATTTGATGACTTTTCCGCAAGCAGACGCATATTTTCAACCCACCTAACAGATCCACTTATCTGTGCTACCAGGTCCTTGATCATAGAATCCGGGTTGTGAAAGTTTGCTGTATAGTTTGATACAACCTTACTGGCTCCGGAAAGATCGAAACCGCCTGAGAAACTTCTCAAGAACTCTTCAAATTCCGGCTCCATACCTTTCATCATAGAAGAGTGAAAGGGTGCGCTCACGCTGAGAAAAACTACATTTACATCTTTGTCCTTGTAAACTTCGCTGATCTCATTTCCAGCAGCTTCAACACTCTCTTTTTTGCCGCTAATCACGACTTGCTCAAGTGAGTTAAAATTCGCGACTTCAGCTCCATGCTTTTCAACAATTTTTTCAAAGCCACTGGAATCAATGTCGGGCATAATAACAGCCGCCATTGTGCCAACACCCTGAGGTACAGCTGCCTGCATTAGAGCTCCTCTTTTTCGAACAATTTTCACGGCATCTGCGAATGGGATGACTCCAGCAGCAACAAGAGCTGAATATTCACCAAGTGAGTGACCCGCAAAATATGATGGCTGAAATCCATGCTCGGCTTGAAGCACACGGAGCATGGCAATCTCAACAGTAAGAATGGCTGGTTGTGTAAACTCGGTTAAATCGAGCCTGGGATCCTCTTCAAAACAGAGAGTTGCCATATTTTCGCCAATGGCATCGGATGCCTCATCGAAGATTTGTTTGGCCTGCGTAAATTTGTCATAGAAATCCTGACCCATTCCGGGTTTCT
Organism: Leptospirales bacterium; assembly: GCA_050295715.1. Lineage (GTDB taxonomy): Bacteria > Spirochaetota > Leptospiria > Leptospirales > Leptonemataceae > JBNKQE01. Next base: position 1,854 of record JBNKQE010000113.1, on the reverse strand, counting down.
GCGACCCCTGGCCGGGGAATACAACGGCTGTATTGTCCATGCTAACAATGACCCCTCGCTCAAATGTGAATCGAGCAAAATACTGTAATGAATTTCAACTGGCAATATTAAAAAATGGGCATCTGACGTCAAGTTATGTAAGCATGTATCCGATCGGAAGTTGCCTCCTAAAATTAACGCAACCGTGAGATTGTAACATGCTCTAAGATTTATGTCATGTGTAATTCAAGGATTTTTCATTTTTTTCCTGAAATATAGGCGTAATTAGTCACTCGCCTAAGCACAGCTTCTTATTATTGGCTGCGAATCGTTGTCAGCTCAGTAATGAATTACTTTGTCAGGTTCGTCCGGCCATCTCCTCTTCCTCTTTTTTAGACTGGAAGGTAACTTCCGAAACAACTTCCAGGCTGACCTCAGCCGGGATCTCCTCATGGGCAATTACGGCGTATGAGCGTGAAGGAAATATTCTCTCAAGAATAGAGAAAATTCCAGCGCGAATCGAACGCGATGTAACAAAAACCGGAAAGATGTTCATGCTTCCCTGCTGATTAAATTCCCTGACAAGTGCATCCCTCAGTGCCAGCTGAAAATCGGGACGAAGTGCCATTACAAATCCCTCTTCAGGATCTCTATGAATTCCTTCCCTGAGTTTTCTCTCTATGCCGGGATCAATAGTGACCGCTCTGAGAACATGGTTTTCATCTATGTAATCCGATACAATCTGAAGTTTAAGAGCTCCGCGGACAGCCTCTGTCATCAAATAGGGATCGCCCTGGGTCCTTTCGACGTTATTCGAAAGTCCTTCCAGTATACGGACCATGTTCCGGATGGAGACTCCCTCTTTGAGAAGGTTCTGAAGAACTGCCTGTATCTGACTGAGCGATATTTTTTTCTCACTGAGCACTTCGTCCACGACAACCGGATTGTCTTCTCTGACGCTGTCCAGTATACCTTTGATCTCCTGACGTCCCATAATTTCAGAACTGTTTTGCTGAATCAAACTGGATAGATGTGTGGCGATAACAGTGGAGGGATCGACGACATCGTATCCCCTCTGCTCGGCTTCACTTTTCATGTCAGGGTTAATCCAGTAAGCTTTGAGTTTGTATGTCGGTTCGGTGAACTCCTTTGCACCTTCAATGGGTTCTGAACTGCTGTCGGTTTTCAAAGCCATGAATTTTTCTGGCTCAAGAACAAATCCACCTATGGCAGACCCGTGCAGTTTTATAATATACTCACCGGACTTTAAATTCAGATTATCCCGGATACGCACTGGAGGCACGATAAGTCCGCTCTCCATGGCAAAACGCCGGCGCAATCTTTTTATTTGGTCAAGAAGAGTACCACCCGCATCGGGATCAACAAGTGCAATCAACTCATATCCTATCTCCACCTCAAGAGGTTCCGTCTTGAGGTGCTGCAGGAAGGATTCAGGCTTCTGCTCCTCTGACTTCTCAATATCCTCACGTTCACTGACCTCTTTTTTATGCCTGGTTACCTGCTCAATTCGCGTTGCAAGATAGACAAGAAAACCGCCAATGGACAGCATGGGAATCAGGGGGAAACCTGGTATAAGTCCACTGAGTATAAGAACTCCGCCGGTTACATAAAGAACCTGGGGATTTGCAAAAAGCTGTTCTTTCATTTCCGTGGGGAAGGATCCATCTCCAACAGAACGAGAAACGACAACACCGGTGGCCGTTGAAATTAACAGAACCGGAATTTGCGAAACAAGACCATCCCCGATTGTTAGCTGGGTATACATCCCGAGAGCGTCTGAAAATGATTCTCCACGAATGGAAACGCCAATTATAAGACCGCCAATAATGTTAATGGCAGTCATAACAAGTCCCA
>JBNKQE010000112.1:0-12938 GCA_050295715.1 Leptospirales bacterium | reverse complement strand
AAGTGCCTCAACACCGGGCAGGTGACCGCCCATCAGTATATCAAGAACGATTTCACTGTCCGGATAACAACTTTCCAGCTGGTGAGTCAATCCTTCACTTTCCAGGGTCGCGACCAGGTCTTTTCCTGTCACTATAGTTTTTGATTTTGATTTTATCAAGGCTCGAGCGATCTCCAGAGTTCCCTTTTTGCAATCATGATTTTCAATTATTCCCATCGGACCATACCAGAAAACCGTACTGGCTTTTTTGAGGATTTTAAGATACGCAGCAGTTGTTTTGGGGCCAATATCAACACCGAGCAATTGTTCGGGGATATCTTTATTCTTATTCACTTTAACTTTTGCACCTGTTGAATTTTCACTGACCATATGGTCTACAGGAAGCTGCATATCAATTTCGATAAGTTCGGATTTCTCAAATACCTGGAATGCCTCTACTTCACGGGATGGTTCGACAAAGGAACGTCCAGGTCGGACCGCCCGGGATTTCATGAAAGTATAGGGCAGGCCTCCACCCAGCAATATGTGGTCTACTCGAGATGTATTTAATGAAAAGAATCGTTTTATTACCTGGATTTTCTTATCCAGTTGAACGCCGCCAAGTATTATGACAAAGGGTCTCTCAGCATTTCGAGATAGTGATGAAATAGCTGTGTACTGATTATACAGGTTAGCACCAGCAACAGATTCCATTTTTTTGGGAAGGTCAGTGACAACAGGGTGAGTCAGTTTACATGCCCTGGCCGAGTCATTTATAAACAGATCCAGATTTTCCTGAATCGCATGTAAGGAAGAGTTTGTGTTTGCTGTCTCATGCAGGTTTTCAAGGAGGTAGATCGATCCACTCTCAAGTTTGGAAAGAGTCTCACGGTTTGCTTCAGGAAGAAAGTCAACCTGCCTGGAGGCAATTTCAGCAAGTGTTTCATTGAGACCGGACAGGCTGATCTTTTGAGCGGCCGTACCGGCAAATGTTCCAATAACTACGGTAGCCCCTTTTTGAATGAGGGGAAGGATCGTACGGCTGAGGTTTTGACCTGCCGTTCCCATAAGAGACGGTGTTCGGTTATCTGCCGCGATAGCAACGTCGATCAGTAAAAAAACCTTTCGGCCGTTTGCATCTACATTTTCCTGTCTTGGCATATTCATTCTGTTTAATCCGATTTTGGAACCTTATGACTTGCCTTTCAGCTCAATACTATCTGGTTCACGTATTTATAATAAACAGGGCAGGCTTTATCATAGTGACATAAGGTAAAGTCTTTTTCAGACTCACTTCATGGCAGGATTATGATTCCCCGGAGAGATGTCGGTGATTTTTTGCTCTTTTTTCTATTTAATTTATGCCCTGTTCAGTATAATTATTGAAATATTCAAATATTGTAATAAATGTATTTTATGGATAATAACAACCCTCCCGTAAATCTGCTCAATTTTGAAAACGCGGCTGATGGACTGAAGGCTATTGCACATGAAGGGAGACTTCAGATACTGTGTGTTCTGGTGGGTAATGAATTGACCGTCGGGGAGATTGTTGAGAGAGTCAAAATTTCTCAATCAGCAGTATCTCAGCATTTAGCCCGAATGAAATCTGCAGGGGTTCTTGAATCAAGAAGATCCGGTAACCAGGTCTACTACTCTGTGAAGGAGCGCGGTTTTGAAGATCTTGTAACGACAATCTGTAAAATCTACGTCGAATAATAGTGAGGTATTGATCGGAATAAAAACAGACCATCGGTGTTTATGACAGTACTGAACAGGAAATTATTTATGAAACAGTTTAATCGTGGCGCACCTGAAATATCACCTTTTTGTTCAAATTAAGTATGTGAAACGCCGTGAAACAATGGTTTTAAGTCCGTCAAATTTTGATTTTGGCCTTTTTTCAGATGCGCCATATAATAAAAAGAAACAATTCAGCTATTCATAGGTGAATGGTTTCATCCAGCAGTCTCTATAACGTGAAGTTCTCTTATGGAAGGGACTCCAATTTCTCAATCACATAATACGTGGTGAGTAGTTACAGGATTTTTATTAATTGCCTCCCTCTATTATTTATTCGAAAAATGGGAGAAGTGCAATCAAGATTGAGTACACCATTGACGATGTACCAGATTGGTGAGAAATAGGCTCAAGAAGGGATTCTTTCTCAGAGTCATATTGAATACGGCGAGTGACGGCGGTGGTTATGAAAACCGGTGAAATTATGAAAAAGATAACAGGTATCATACTGATGGGAGCACTGTTCCTTCCTGGAGTTATCCAGGCTGGTCCGGAAGAAGAGTCTCAGGATATGTATAACAAGATATATTCAGAGGCCGTTCGTAATATTCTCAATGGTAATTCGGATGAGAAGATTGACGGTGCAATCAAACTGGGCGGTCATAAAGTGACTCGCTATGTGAGGATTCTCGGGGAAGAGTTAAATGAGGAGCTGGAAGATCCGCTCATTAGAAGAACTCCAACAAATGATCCGTACGTAAAATCTCAGATTGCCTGGGCGATCGGTCGTATGGGACACAGATGGTCTATCCCATATGTTATTACAGCCCTGGATAAGTCACTTCTCATCGTGGATGAGATGATCAAAAAGACAGAGGCAAAACGCAAGTTCTATGAGAAGAATGAGATACAGGGAGTTGCACTGCCGCCGATAAAAGAGGGCCCGGCACAGATGGTCGAGGGGCACCCCTATGGTGCAAGTCCGGATGTTTACTGGAGTGTAGCGGATGATTTCAAGGGTGCCATTGGCATCAATCCACGTTCCGAAGAGCATAGAATACGGCTCCTTGGTTACAACTACGTCAACCTGTCCATGAATATCATTCGGGCTCTTGGAGAGATAGGCAGACAGAATGGACTCTATTTCAGAAGTCTGAAAATGACAGATGAATCAACAAGATTACTGAAACAGTCCATGGAAATTCTGAACAAATCCCTGGAGAGTGATGTTGCCGATATTCGGGGAGCCACAGCGCTGGCACTTGGAAGTTTTGGGACCAAAGAGGCTGTGGATAAGCTTATTAATCAATTTGACAAAGAGAAGGACTTCAGTGTGAAAGTTCGAATTGCCAGAGGCATTCTTGAAAATGACAAATCCAAAACCTCATATTATCAGTTTATCCTGGACTCACTCCCGGCCCCGGAAATGGAAGTTCGGCGGCAGGCCGCACTGGCATTACTGGAGCTGAAAATGGGTGAATCAGTCTTTGCACTCAAGGATGCTCTGGAAGTGGAACCAAATAACACGGTTCGTAATATATTAAAAAAAGCTATTTATCACGCAGAAGTTGATAACATCATGCCAGTAAATTATTGATTCCCCACGGGTCCCCATTTTTATGGCAGCATGCGCCAGTTTCAGGGGACCCGGATCAAAAAGATCTTCACAATTATATACACTACAATCGCAGTTTCATCGGTTTTGATATCCTGTGGGCAAAAAAGCGTTTTTGAGAAACTCGTTAGTAACCTGCCGGATAAAGCCTATACAAAGGTTAATCGTGTAAATATGCGTGTTTCTCCATTTATTTTAGGTTCGAAAGTTGACGTTTTGCGAAAAGGCGTTGAACTGAAGGTCGTTGAAAGATCAGAAACGAAAGATATCATTGGATCTTCCCGTGAGTACTGGTATCGTGTTAGAATGGTTAATGGTGTTGAGGGGTGGATATACGGTACGGGACTTCTATTTGATAAACCGGAAGATGATAAGAGTGATCTTGAAATCTGGCGTATACCCATGGATTCAAGCATGCTCCCCGATGCCGATTTAAGGGGTAAATGGAAGGTATCATCCGGTGGAGAGCGATTTAACCGTGTGGATCTTGTGCTTAGAGGGGATGGTACATTCTCCTATCAGACAGGAATTGAGATGCCAGCAGAAGGGACTTATTCAATTTCACGTGAAAAAAATCAAATAATTTTGAATTCCGGTTCTTTGCCGGATGGGAAATCATTTCTTTATACATTTTCCGGCGAAGAGTTACGTCTTGTAAGCGAAATTTCCGGGACTCGAGTTGTCTTTCGCAGATTTTCTGCACCAGCAATGAAGCGAAAAAAAATAGCAAAAGAGATTCCTGGTGTTATTCGTGAAGATGAAGATGAAAATGCGGAGGAACAGAGTAATTCCCCGGAAATAGACATTTCCGAACCGGTAATGGAAACAGAAAAATCTGATGCCGAGTAAGTTTAACAGGTAAAATTCAGGAATATCCTGATAGAGTAATAATGAATAAAGATTCGAGCGAACAAGATAGTTCACAATCAAAGAAGAGAGAGTCCCACAGAGGGGATCGGTCAAAATCGCATGGTTCATCGCGGTCAGACAGTCATAGACGTTCGACTGGCGAGCGTACTGATCGTACAGCTACAGGGCGAGGCAGTCGTCCCGAAAGATCGGATAGAGGCAGTCGTCCCGAAAGATCGGATAGAGGCAGTCGTCCCGAAAGATCCGATAGAGGCAGTCGTCCCGAAAGATCCGACAGAGGCGGACGTTACGAAAGATCCGACAGAGGCAGTCGTCCCGAAAGATCGGACAGAGGCGGACGTTACGAAAGATCCGATAGAGGCAGTCGTCCCGAAAGATCGGACAGAGGCGGACGTTACGAAAGATTCGATAGAGGCGGACGTCCCGAAAGATCCGACAGAGGCGGACGTCCCGAAAGATCCGATAGAGGCGGACGTCCCGAAAGATCCGATAGAGGCGGACGTCCCGAAAGATCCGATAGAGAGAGGTCCGGGGGATTTCGAGCAAGAAAGGCCGATCTGAAGTTTGGTCCCGGAGGGGAACGAACACAGAGGTTCAGTGATGAGCAAAGACCCCGCAATGAAAATGAATTCATTGATGTATCCAGAGGTAAGCCGGATAAAGAAGATTATATAAAACCGGATCGAAAACGATCTATGGCAAATCTCAAGAAATCTTTTTCTGGTGACCATACAGAAGAGCTTGATCAAAAACAAACGTACCGTGTGAATAGATTTCTTGCCGCTGCAGGGTATGGATCGCGAAGGGATGTCGAAAAATACATTCTGGAAAAAAGAGTGAAATTTGCCAGCGGGGAGGTCGCTACACTGGAGTCCAGGGTGAAACCCGGGGATTTAATCTTTCTGGATGATCAGGCAGTCAATCTGCCGGAAAGCGCTCTTTACTACGTAATGAATAAGCCAATGGGAGTTACAGTAACAGCAAAGGGTTCTCCCTTCGCCGACAAAACTATTTATGACTTAATTCCTGAAAACCTCAGGTCTTTGAAATATGCCGGCAGGCTCGATCGTGAAAGTCGGGGACTGTTGATCCTCTCCAATGATGGGGATTTTCTGAATCATGTCTCTCATCCGTCCGTTCGCCTGTTGAAAAAGTATATCGTAACGGTTTCGAGACTTCCATCCGAGCAGGAGTTGCAGGTTCAGTTTCTTCGCGGTGTTGAGGATGGCGGAGAACTCTTACGTGCTCTGAGCGTAACCGTAGTAGATAGAAAAAAGCGAAAAGTCGAAATTGTTCTTGGTCAGGGAAAAAATCGTCAGATCAGGCGCATGTTTAAGGCTATTGGAATTCACGTGCAGGATCTCTACAGGGTGGCAGTCGGCGGATATGATCTTTCGAAAAATCCTCTCGAAGAGGGAAAAATTGCTCCGGTTGAACCCGGCGAAATACTCTATGGAAGCAAGAGTAAAGCGGATGAAATTTTACATGATTTTGATCCATGGGGGAAGCGGAAGTAATTCCGGTCAGTGGTTGGTATAAATGCTATTTGTAACGGAACAATTTTTTGTCTTTTTTATAGTCGTCTATCTTGCCTTCTGGTCAATTCCACCACGTTTTCGCGTGGTGTTTTTGACCATTGCATCGCTGCTTTTTTACGCAACCTGGAGTATCCCATTTACGTTTCACCTGCTTTTGGTAGTAGGCACAAACTACTTTGTAATGGAGTTCTGGAGGAAGGTTCGCTGGAGATGGATGTTCTATACTCTGCAGGCTGCCAATGTTCTGAACATTGCCTTTTTTAAGTATTTTTATCTTTTTGCCGATTTCATTGGAAGGATCGCCGGAATTGATGAATGGCTTGATCCCGGGTTGCGTCATACACATAGACTTTTAGGAGAAGAGATACTTCTACCTCTTGCTATAAGTTTTTATACTTTTCAGATAATGTCATACGGCATTGATATTTACCGGGGCACCTACGAAAAGGTGCACACATTTATTGAGGTTCTGTTATTCAAAACCTTTTTCCCGCAATTGATAGCCGGTCCTATTATGCGCGCTCAGGAACTGTTACCACAGATCCAGAGCTGTACGAATAATAGCTGGGTTCCTGAACCGGAGAAGTTTCGCAGGGGAGCCTGGTTGATCATTGCGGGTCTCGTAAAGAAAATGATTATCGCCGAAGAGATGACAGTTTTTGCGGCGCCGCTTCTGAGCAGTAATCCGGTTGCGTTCAACGGGGCCGGAATCTGGATCTCTCTCATTGGTGCGATTTTTATGTTATACGCTGACTTCAGTGCATATACTGATCTGGCCCGTGGTTTCGGATTGTTTATGGGATTTGAAATTCCGCGGAATTTTAAGGCACCTCTGTATTTTTCATCTCTCTCCGATTTCTGGACAAAGTGGCACATTACATTTTCCAGATGGATTCGAGACTATATATTCATTCCTCTCGGGGGGAGTCGAGTTGCGGAATGGCGTGTTTATCTGAATCTTACTATTACATTTTTTCTGGGCGGACTCTGGCACGGTGCCTCATATACGTTTGTTGTCTGGGGAACATTGATGGGGATCTGGCTCTCTGCGGAATCTTTCATGAATCGCAGGGGGATCCCAGGGGAGCGAAAGGCTCTGAAGGGAATCCAGGCTCTATCAGGATACATTATCTGGATCATGTCCGGTGCATTCTTCTTTTCAAAAGGAATGGGATGGACCTGGAAAGCTCTGGGTGTCATGATGAATCCTGTAACATTCATTGATAATTCGTTGCGGTTTCCGTCGAATATGGAATCATTTTACGGGGCGTTTATTGCTGTTGCTTTCTTTCACTGGGCAGATGAGAATTATGAAGTTCTTCAGAGAGTCAGAAAATATGAGTCATGGTTACTACCTCTTGCAGCACTTGCGTTGATAATTACTCTAACTCAGTATGCGGGATCTCAAAAAGATTTCTTTTACTTTCAGTTCTGAGGTTTTATGAATATTTTTCGTTATAAATTTGTGTTTATCCCTCTTGTTTTTGTAGTTGTGCTATTCCTTCTGGATAAGATATTTCTTCTTCCGAAGGTTCGCGAAAACTTTATGCAGCCGGGGGGAATGGTTTATTACAAACAAAGAGAGATGCAACTGGACAAACTGGAACGTTTCCTCTCTGACGGTAAAAAGAATATTCATACCGGAATAGTTATGGGAGACTCTCGCAGTTTTGCTCTGGGTAATGTCGTCCTTAATTATATCGGGCGTCCCGATATACAGGTTCTCAATTTTGCAGGACCCCAGGCTTTGCCAATTTATCATGCTTATCTTGCCGAGAAGATTTTCACCAGACCTGTCAGGCCTGAATTCTTGATTCTTGAGGTTTCGCAGGATTCGTTCAACAAAAATTCCGGGATATTATTTTCGCCTAATATGAACTGGGGAATCTCCGGTGAATTTTTAGAGCGATATGCAGATAGAATTGAGGATCGCGATAGGGAGAGATTTGACTCCAGTCGTCGGTTTGCTTTACCCGGTATGCAATTTTCATTAAAGTATTTAATTGGTCGCATTAAGAATACTATAAAGACACCGGATACGAGCGGTGCCTTAACTGAAGTGATGCTACTGTCCCGGACTTTCAAAGGCGCCATTGATGCCAGAAGCATGCCCGGTGTTGTCGCCGCAATGATGGGCACACAAATTATGAACTGGGATGTATACCAGGCTAAAAATTCTCCGCATATTAAGGTTCTTGGATATCTGGATGGTGCACAGTATTCCTGGTTTGGATTCATGTCCGATGAAGAGTTAAAAAAAGAGACTGAAAAACTGGCCGGAATATACTTAAAGAGGTATGAGGTTTCCGATGATCAGTTCTTCTTCCTCGAAAAAACATTGAAACATGCCAGAGATGGCGGAGTTCGTACGATCATTTTCTTGCCACAGATAAATCCCTATATGAAAGAGTTCTTTGATAAAACTGAAAAAATGAAAGCTGTGAAGGAGAGAATTCGCCGAACAGTCGAAAAATATGATGCTGTTTTTATCGATATGAATGATGATCCTGAAGCAGCCTGTTCTCAGTTTTATGATGCAAGTCATCTTTCCATTAACTGTTTTCCCGATATCACTCGTGCTCTTTTAAAGAAACTGGAATCACAACAATATAATTAATGCCGATTATCTGTAATTCATTCTGGACTACAGATAATCTACAGTCTTACAGGAGTCTGTTTTGTATCAGCACAATAGACTCCTGCCACATGTTTGCGAATTGTTTCTCATTCCATACTGAATCAATCAGCCTTATCATATATAAGTCTGATAAGAATGATTTATCTGCATATTTTTATTGTCCTGTAGGCCAACTCATACGAAACTAATAGTATGAATCGTCTGCTCGAATTGATAGATGAGTTTTCCGAAAAGATTCCTCCCAATTTAATGAAATCCATACGTCTCGGGGCCCTCGTTTTCTGGGCCGGTATAGCCGTTATTGTAATGGTATATGCCTGGCAGTATGGTGTTGACCATGCCCCGCAGGTGGGACAGGAACTCCACCTGACTGATGTTCGTGAAAAAATTCAAAGAGAGAAGAATCTTGAAAAAAGAGAACATGTTACTGTTCCGGACATTTTCGATCTGCCGTATGAGAGTGAATCGAATATCCCTGATATGACGGAGAGGGTCAGGCAGGGCATTGCTCCTCTTGATGAAAAAAAAGAAGATACCTCTGAAAATTCGGAATTTCCGCCATTCATGGGAGAGAGCAGAAGCAACGTATATCCATCTGAATATATACCCGAAAAAGATGCGGGAGTTGGCGGAGTAAGAGAAAAGCCATCGTCAAATAGTGAAGCAATTCCACTGCTATCAACTGTACCCGGAGAATCAGGATCTACTCCGGAGAGTATTGAGGAACATGAAGAGAGTATGGTTAAGAACAAAACGGGTAAAAAGGTTCAGGGGATTCTTAGAAAGTCACTCCAGGATCGAAGAGAAGAGGAGCCTGGTTTGCTGCCAATCCGCTGAGGACTTTGAATGTTTGCGGATAAACTAAATAAAAAATTCAGGGCTGTATCCCTGAGGCAATTATTTGCAGTAGCTTTTATAATGATATTGATAACAACTGTTCCATTGAGTGCAGAACAGGCCGATGATAGTATCCGTCTCTATGAACTGGGTATTTCTCTCTCTATGATGGGAAAACTTGATAAGGCTCATATGGCGTTTCAGCGGAGTATTGCTGCAGGTGGAGAAGGGGCAGAGTATTCTCAAATAGAGATGATTCGTTATTCATCAAGAAACAATGCATCCGTTTCTCGATTGAGAGAGATGATTGCCAGTGTTAAAAGCGAAGAAAACCAATCTATTGGGTGGATTGCCTGTCTTCAGGGACTAAAAGATTCCCGAAGAACGGATGATTTTGTCGATATTGCCCTTGAATTTGTGACAAAAAATCCGAATAATGAGCGTGCTGATGACGCTCTTCTACTGCTTTCATGGATATATATAGAAGAAAAAGCCTGGGTATCAGCGATTGAGACTATTGCAAAGATTTCCGAAGATTATAGCCAGAGTGACTCAATAGACGATGCCCTGTACTTGAACGCAAGAATATGTCTGGAACCAGGGCCTTATTATAATCCAAGAAAAGGTCGGGAATTGTTACAGAAATTCTGGGACAGGAAAAATATACCGCCATACAGGGAATCAGTATGGCTGGAAAGCGTTAAAACTTTGTATTTACAGAGAGAATTGTAATTTTTTATGGTAAAGATGCGCAGATAATGTGTTTTATCATTGGAGAGTGAGAAAATGAGCATAAAACCACTGACAAATATTATCCGGGCATTAGTTGTATTGACTATCCTGATGAGTGCCTTGATCTCTGAAAGCCTGAGTGCTGAGATATACACTCCTCCCGGTTACAGCGAGGGTCAAAGTCTCGGGGGATCCGGTTTCGGATTGGATATGGGGATATTGACACTTGAAGATGATTATTACCTTACATTGAGACCGTCTCTTTCATTCTCCATCTGGCGACTTGGAATTGGATTACAGGTCCCACTTGAATTATTATTGTATGATTCTGATCCAAAAGGGACATTGAGTGTCGGGGATTTACGAGAAGGAACCTATGACTCAAAAGAAGATTTTATAAAGATCATTGACTATGTGAGGTATGGGACTCATAACTTCTATGATCCCGATGCTCTGTTTAGCTGGTCCGTCTATTTTGGTAAAATGAACGATGGATACATAGGTCATAAAACAATTGTTAACCGCTATGTTACATCGTATGACCCAACCGTATACCATGCCGGACTCATGGCTGATATAAACAATAATTGGGGTGGTGTTGAGGTTTTCAAATCCGATGCATTCCGCACCGAGGTTACCGGTGTTCGTGGTTATATTCGGCCGGTACACTGGATTGCCGGGGTGAGAAACCTTCTATTTGCCAATAATACTATTACTAATCCGCGAACCATGGTTGCGATGACCAATCGGGATGCCCGTGATCCTTCTCGAAATGGAGGGATCTATTTTCAGGAGACCGTTCCCGACCAGGGGAAAGGTGGGCGTCTTGAGCAGTATTTATATCGTCCCTTAAAAGAAGACTACAAACCCGAATCACAGGGTGACGTTCAATTTGAAGAGGTAGTTGATCCTGTTACAGGAGAGGTGGAAGTTCGAGCTATCGAATCAGAGGACAAAGGAAGATCCGGAGGCGAAGAGCCTCAGATGGTACCGGGAAGTTCTACAGAGAGTTCCATCTCGACACCGGGTGGCGGAGAAGAGCCCGTATATACGGATGAAGAGGAAGAGCCCGGTGATCCATGGACATCAGGCTGGTGGGCGCGATGGGCTATCGGTTATTCCGTAGTCAGTGATAAGAATGCTCCATTGACACTGGAAACCGACGGTTCAGGAGATCTGGTTATAGATCCTGATACAAAGTTGCCCCGTACAGACAAATCAGAAAATCTTACCTTTGTTGGTATGGACACAGAGTTAAGGCTCTCACCCTTTCGCTGGCTGGAACTGACTCCGTACGCCGATTACAACAGAATCAAGGATCTCGATAATGCAAAAGCAACTCATGTCGGTCTTGATATGGGTTTCACTTTTACAGAAACCCTGAAATTTACCTTCAGACCCGAATACAGGAAATTTTCATCAAATTATATCCCTCAGTATTTTGATTCCTATTATGCTCTTGAAAGGACAAGGTACAATCCCAATGGAAATGTGGCTTCAAACGGAGTTACAAAGCTCAGTTATTTGAAATCCCTTCCTGTTAATGGACCGGAAACCAAAGGTTATGTTGCAAATTTTCTTCTGGAATGGACTGAGATCTTTGTGGTTGAACTGGTTTATGAGGATTACGAGGGGGAAAACAACTCCCGTTCTTTTGTCGGACTGTATGTACCTGAGTTTTTTGGATTCTTTGTGAATGGATATTTTGAGAAAAAGCAATTTAATTCTTTTTCAGAGGCCTTTGATAAAAATGAAAATACTATGATGGCGGGAGAACTCGGGTATAACTTTTTTGGAGGAGTCTACATTAAAGCAACTCTATATCGTACCTGGACTCTGGATAAGTCAACCTCAAGCTACGTTCCAAATGATGAAGTAGTGTATGGCTTCGGCTTCTCGTCCGACCTGTAATTTTAACCAGGTTAAGGATCCCCGGGGTTATCATCCCGGGGAGTTCCATCAATTCTTTCGTTAACTTTACTACCACAACAATTTGTGTTTCCTGTTCAGCCGGATATCGGCGCCTCCATTCTCAATGTTTTTGACGTTCTTCCTGAAAAAAGTCTCCCGAAGTTTACTGCACTGGTCGATCCAAATTATATGGAAAACACTCAAATCAATCCTGTCCTGAGGGACATGGTAAGTCGCGGCCAGCTTAACCAGGACAAGATAAGTGAGCTGGTTCGTCTGAAAGGTATTGTAGATCGCTTTGCCAGTGTGCTGTATGTGTCTGATGAAGAAGCTCTCTCACTGGAAAAGAAGTACGGAGCATCACCCGATATCAAAACCTGGGGCGACTATTTCCAGTCAGAAATAGCTTCCCGTTTCTTTGACCTGAGTCTTCCGGATTTTATCCGCATCGTTGATACGGTTCGTTTTGATCTGATATCATCGGTTATGATATTCCAGGGGAAATCACCTGATTTTTTTGAAAAAGTGGAAGAGGACGCAATATCAGCCTGGTCCAGAGATCGAGAAAACTGGAGTGAACAGGATGAAGAGGCCGCTCATCTTCAAATTTTGAGTCGCTATTTTGCGGAAATGTCTTTGCATGAACATGTTATCAGTGAGGACGATCAGAATTGGTTTAATAGTTTTGTTGATAGTTCTGAATCCCGGGCTGGCTAGTTGAGAGGATACATGGGCAGGTTTGCTGTAAAATTGTCATTTATCCGGAAAACCCTGCTATTAAATGGCCTGCTTATCTATGCTTTCTCACTCCCTTTGACTGCCCAGGAGAGTGAGACATCCGGGAATAAAGTGAAACGTAATGAAACCTCACAGGTTTCTGCAGGCGAACATCAAAAAAATTTATTCAGGGCTGTAATGGTAAAGCAGGGTAATGCTGCCTACCACTATGCCAGAGAAATGGCAGGCGGGAAGAATATTTCCAGGGCAATTGAGGTCTACAGGGAGTATTTGATTCTTTATCCGCGTCATCAGAGCAGATTTGATGCAATGGTCGAACTGGCGGGGCTGCTTGCCAGTG
>JBNKQE010000111.1:0-12943 GCA_050295715.1 Leptospirales bacterium | reverse complement strand
CTACCGTCGTGAAAATAAGGAGCTGTATATTCTACATTACGCAGTGAGGGGACCTTAAAAACATTTCGGTCAAAATCCTTGCCTGTAACCTTTCGCCTGTCACTAACATTGTCCGAAATTTTATAGGGATTAATTACACCGATTTTTTGATAGGAGTTGCCACCAACATTAATACCGTTGTGACAGTTTATACAACCATATTTTTTAAACAATAGATATCCGGCTTTTTCGGCTCTGCTGAATTCAATTTTGCCTTTGAGAAACAGGTCAAACCTTGAATCAGGTGTGAACAATGCCTTCTCAAATTCCGCGATTGCCAGAGTTACATCTGCAAATCTAATATCAGACGATCCGGTAGCATTTTGAAAAAGTCTCTTATATTCCGGAATGCCCCTCAAACGTTTTTCGACCAATTCTGTGTTCATTCCCATCTCGGATGGGTTGTGAATGGGGCCGGCAGCCTGGTCAACCAGATCCATGGACCTCCCATTCCAGAATTGCCGAAAATTAAAATAGGAATTGAGTACTGTCGGTGCATTCATATTCCCCTTCTGTCCCCCCACTCCCGTTGAAACCTGTCGGTTATCATCACCTCCAGCGAAGGGATTATGACAGGATGCGCAGGATATACTTTTATCAAAAGATAGATTCGTATCGAAAAAAAGTTTCATTCCCAGAATTGCTTTCGCTTCATCATACTTGAGGTCAAGGGGGATTGGTTTGATTTCCTCAGCCTGCAAATTGACAGGGTTGTAAAATACAATTGTTGAAATAATAATTACAACCATTTTCATATTCAAATCTGAAAAACTGGAAAATCTATTCATAATCAGGCCATCTATTTCCATTCTGCACAGGTCAGAAACTTGTATAAATTAAATAAAATAATACATACAGATGGAAGGTAGTCAATTCATTAATTAGTATTTCATGCAATCTTCATTTTAGAATAAATATATGTCATTAAATTGTAAGATTGATCATTCTGTATTCAATAATAACTTAGAATGCTTCTTATAGATGATCAAATGAAAATTAAAAACTTAGTTCTTTGAGGGCCATCCAATTATGCACTACGACCTTGCGCAGGTATCCGACTGATAGCTTTTTGTTGAGACAGGATGGAGGACTGGATGGATGAAGAGCCCCTCCCTATAAAAAGTCAGGGGCTGTCATATTTCCAATGAGATGGTTATCGCTTCAGACTGAGCACTTCCTGAATCATCTGGTCAGAGGTTGTAATTGTTCTGGAGTTTGCCTGAAATCCACGCTGTGTTACAATCATATCTGTAAATTGATCGGAAAGATCCACATTTGACATCTCCAGCAATCCGGCATTTATTTTTCCACGACCACCCAGAGAGGCTTCGCCAATATTCGCCGTTCCCGAATTTATAGATTCCGAATACTTTGTTTCGCCCTCTTTTTGAAGACCGCCAGCATTTGTGAATACGGCCAATGCAATTCGCGCGAGCGGCTCTTTAACTCCATTAGAGTATGTACCCGTGATGGTTCCCGAGGAATCAATGGAAAATGACTCCATATATCCCATTGGATAACCATCCTGTTCTTTTGCACGTGTTGTAAAAGAAGATGCGAATTGAGTAACACCTTTCATTCCACCGGCTTCACCCATATTCAGCCTGAATGTTTGCGGAGCTGGATTCCCTGCAATTCGATATGTCAGGTTTACTTCCAATTTTCCCTGATTTACAGTATCGACACCATCAGAAACACTCTGAATGCGGCCATCGGGAGAGAAACCGATTTCAAATTCACTGTTTCCGCCGAGTGCTGTATCCTGTCCCCCTGGACCTTTGACATTTGCCGAAAGACTTTCTGAGTCATCCAGATTTGTACGCACTTTCCAGCGGTTTTCTCCGATCTTATAAAATTCAAGTCTTAATTCTCTTTTATTTCCCTGGTCATCAAACACATTGATTGTAGAAACATGTCCGCGTCTTTTCGAGGGATCCCCCAGGAGAAAATCTTGAATTTGTTTGTCAGTTGCATCAGGGGGAACAGCTTCAACAGATTGATTCAGGTTGGACTGGTAAACGACTTCCGTTGTCGCTTTGGCCGGTTTTTTACTGTATAATGGAATTTGAATATCTTCAAGCTGACCGGCAGAGTTTACAAAGGCATTTCCATCACTGTCCTGACGAGAGTTCCATCCCTGTACACGAAGCCCGGTACCTGGGTGAACATAATAACCCTCTTTATCAAGATTAAACTGCCCGGCGCGGGTATAAAACTTCTTATCGCCATCGCGAATTACAAAAAATCCGTCACCTGAAATAGCAACGTCGGTATTTTTTCCGGTGTTTTGCAGACTTCCCTGAGTCATAATCTTGTCGATTGATGCCATCATAACACCCAATCCAACCTGCTGTGGATTGATGCCACCGATATTTTCCCTTGGTTCGGAAGCACCCTTTTGCTCCTGACTGATCATGTCCATAAATGTTACACGCTCAGCTTTGAAGCCATGAGTATTTACATTGGAAACGTTATTTCCAATAACATCCATTCTAACCTGATGATTTTTTAATCCGGATACACCGGAGTATAATGACCGCATCATACGAATAATCCAACCTTAAACTTGTTTCTGCCGTTCGCCCGGGCTCGCATAAGCCTTTCTATCTATTTCGTTATAGTTTAAAAAAACTTGAGTCACTTTCCGTATTTCAGACAGAAAAGCTTCTCTTTGTCATATTTATTTTTTGCATATGACTCTCATAAAAAAACATTGCCTGATTCGCTTTTTTGACTACGCTTGTTTGTTCATCTGAATTATTTTCACTTTTCTCTTTCTCGGGCAATGATGCTCTACTCTCAGGTAAATGAGCAGACGGTATCTTATCCTGTCCTGACTTACCCGGGATTTGAGCTTCTGAAGGAGTTGCACGATTCCCTGACGATAGAGCATCTGCTCGTTTCATAAGTTCACTTACACTCTCCGTCGCTTTTCGTATCGAATCAGGATCGGAGACAATCTCAATATCATCGGCTGCAACCATTCCAGTGCTCAGGCGAAGATAAGACTTCCCGGCTTCGTCATACACCATTGCTGTTGCAACGCCGCTAATAGTATCACCGCTGTTTGAATCCGGACCCTGAATAAATTTACCAACAAGACTCATCGCACTCTGAGAAGTCATTTTACTTATATTCTTTGAAATATTTTGCATCTGTTCCAGTGATGAAAACTGCGCCATCTGTGCTATAAACTCCTGATCCTGCATCGGTTTTGTCGGGTCCTGATGCGTGAGCTGAGTTACGAGAATCTTAAGAAAGTCATCTTTACCAAGTGACTTCGCGCGATCCATAATTTCAACACCATCCAGTCCGCTTTTTTCCAGAGCTTCCTGTTTGGCAAAGTGCTCTTTAATATTTACCGACCGATCACGATTCAAATATTGAGATTTAATTCGTTCCTGTTGTAATGCACTTGTTGCTTCTGCCATAATTGACTTCCTGCTTTATTACACCATTCATCCCGTTCATTCTGCGGATTCAGGTTCACTTATTTAGAAAAAATCGTGGACATCCAATGGGGGCCCGGTTTGCAGAGGAGCAGAAAACTGGTTTCCTGTTCCCTTCGCCTGTTTTGAGCCAGTCAAATATTATACCGTTACGTTCAATCCTGTTTTTGAATTGCTGCCTGCAACGTGTACCCTTTCATACTCATCCGATACTTTCGTAATGTCGGGAAATTGAGCTGTTTCACTTAGAAACTCGTTCCCGTTATTACTATCATTGCCCTTCTTGTTTCCTGAAGGATCTTCATTACCTGCAAGATTTTGTTCTGTACTGTTGTCATCATGAAGAAACGAGGAAGCTGCATCCTGTTCTTTAATTTTCACGGAAAACTGGTCAACATGAACACCATGTGTCTTCAGTTCATGTCGAAGATTTTCAATTTCATCTTTAATCCATTTCATTGCAGCTTCATTATCAACCAGCAATTTCGCTTCAACATGGTTACGGTTAACACGAATATCCATCGTCAGTTCACCGAGGGCTTCCGGGCGAAGACGAATACTGGCAGAAGATGTGCCCTCCGGTCCCATTTTCAAACGGGCTTTACGAACCAGAGAGTTAAACTGTGAGTCCTTTGCCTGAGTCTCTTTTCTTTCGCCAATCTCTTTTGTATGATTTTGAAGATTTCTGAGAAAATCACTTCTACCGCCAAATGATCCGGAAGAATCATTTCCCGATCCCTGTCCCGCACTTTCGCGTTTTTCATTCCCGGTACGATCCTGACGTACAGGATTGAGCTTTCCATCAGCATTTTTTTCACCGGAATTACGCGAAAGTGTATGTTTTCCGCTTACCGTCCACTTCTCAGGATCAAGCTCCACTCGAACTGTATCTTTTGCAGATGAATCATCTTTTTGAGTAACACTTCCTTTTTCGGTTTCCATTTTCAGCCTGGATTTTGTATCAGGGGCTTTGTCTTTTTTTGAAAATCTTGCTGCCAGCTCATCCATAGAAAGGTTGGCTTTGTCTTTCTTAATTGAGATGAGTTCTGTTTGTTTATGAAACGGATTGGACTTCTGCTTCTCTTCGAGACTGGAAGAGCTTTGTTTTGAGTTTTTACTTAATTTTTGATTTTTCTCAGACGAGACTTCTTGATCGAAAAGATTTTTAAGAGTCAGGAATAGATCATCCTGACTCTCGATAGCGGTCCGGGTTTTATGATCTACCGTTTCACTGCCATCACTCTTTTTTGAGTTTCTGGTTTCGCGTGTATCATCGGACTCAGCTTTACTCTTATCTTTTACTTCATTACCACTCTCTTTACTGTGCGCTTTTTCATTGCCGTTTTTATCAGATTTTCGAGATTCTGATCTGGTTGTTTCCCGCTCTTTTACAGTTGCCGCCTGGTCCGTTTTATTCTCTGGTTGTTTCCGGATATCCGCTTTTCTCTCTGATACAGTATTATAAGAATCATTCTTCGTATCTTTCAGAGTGAGGTCATCCTGTGCAGACATGCGCTCTGATTCATATGTATTATAGTTATCATACGGGTTTACAGGAAATTCTGGTTTCCTGGCCTGTTCCAGCATTTTCGAAAAATCCCATTGATTGGCACCCTGCCCTTCTCCGGGAATATTTCTCGCAGTTTGAGTGAAATCCGAATTGCTATCCGACTTCTGAAAAAGTTGCACATTAAGTCTCATCTATTCATGATTCGCCAATTTTTTAAATTATCATGAGTGAAAAGATAAAAAAAATTCCCCAAATTTATAATAGAAAATCCGTAGCCCATAAATCTTAACACAACTATCAGAGTGCAGGTAATGTTTCCTCTATCGTGGTGCAGGCTTCTATTACAGGTTTCTTCTATTTAAATGCAATTTGCCTTAAATGAGACATAAAATCGGATTTTTCCTTTGCATTCCAGTAGACAAATAGATCGATCCGTGAATGATGCACCTTATGCTAGAGCCAGGTGGAAGTGATAGCATTCGGCTTCAGTTTAAGGAGTATGTAGACAGGAATAAAGTTGGAATTCAATCCGTTGAATCCCTGCTTGGACCGGACAATGCATTTCGCTTCAGATGTACCGGATGCGGCGGATGCTGTAAAGGTGGCGGGAATGTCTATTTCTCCGATGAAGAGCTTGAAAAAATATATGACTATCTAGAAATTCCAAAACGTAAAAGACGTACATTCCGAATGAAGTTCATCCGCTTCAAAGAAAATGGTTATCATGTCCACAGTTCGGATATTGATTGCTGGTTTCTGGAGGATAATC
The DNA here is from genome assembly GCA_050295715.1 of Leptospirales bacterium. Classification (GTDB taxonomy): domain Bacteria; phylum Spirochaetota; class Leptospiria; order Leptospirales; family Leptonemataceae; genus JBNKQE01. The sequence goes on along the minus strand of JBNKQE010000111.1, from coordinate 7,176 downwards.
GCTGTTCGATTTACCCTGTGCGTCCCATGCAATGCAGCACGTTCCCATTCTGGCCCTCGGGATTCCAGAGCCAGGATGCATTAAAGGATCTTGGACAGGATTGTCCTGGTGTCAATCATACAAATAGTCGTCTGTTTACTCCCCTACAAACAGTTAGAAGGGTAAATGCAACACTGAGGAAGTTTACGGGGGGTCAGCAGGATTCTCCGAATCTGTTCATGTTATAATAATAAAAATAACCAATCCACGATTGGAGGTCAATATATGGCGCTACCCGAACCTTTTTACAGAGGGAAAGTCCGAGACTTATATCCTGTTGATGATGAATCGATGATCATCGTTGCCAGTGATAGAATCTCTGCCTTTGATGTAGTCTTTCCTGAACCAATACCGGACAAAGGAAAAATTCTCACAGAAATTTCGAATATGTGGTTTCAATCCATTCGATCCTCTGATTTACCTGAACAGTACAATTTTGCGGATCACATGATCTCATCAGACATCAGTGATTTCCCTGAACCTTACAGAGATTACGAACCCTTTGCAGGTCGTGCTGTATATGTGAAGAAGGCCAAACGGGTCGATTTTGAATGTGTTGTGCGTGGATACCTGGCAGGATCGGGGTGGAAAGAGTATTCAAAATCCGGTACAGTCTGCGGTCATCAACTTCCGAAAGGTCTGGAGATGTCATCCCGGCTGCCGGAACCCATATTCACTCCATCCACCAAGGCTCCGGAAGGGGAACATGATGAAAACATCACCGTGGAAAAAATGAAGCAGATTCTGGGAACAGAGTTAACAAACCGCCTGGAAACTGTTTCCATTGAACTTTACAAATTCGCTGCAACCCTTATGTCAAGAGCAGGAATCATTCTGTGTGATACGAAATTCGAATTTGCACTGGAAGGAGACCGCTTGATCCTGATTGATGAGGTATTAACACCGGATTCCAGCCGTTACTGGGACGCTGCTCAATACAAAACGGGAATCAGCCCCCCTGGATTTGATAAACAATTTATACGAGATTATCTGGAGACTACAGACTGGAATAAGAATCCTCCTCCTCCTCCGCTTCCAGAGGAAGTGATTGAAAAAACCGGGGAACTTTACAAAACAATAATGGAAAGAATTGGTACTGTCCTGCCCGGGTCACAGGTAGAATCAAATACGGTTGATGCATCAAGTGCTTCCGGAATTTGAGATTCTCTCTCATGATCCATCTTGAGATTGTGGGATATTTTTCTATGTGTGTATATACAGGCCAATCACCGGCCTGTATATATTTTCACTGTTAGTAGTTGGGTTATGTCAAGGAGCCGGCTAAATTAATTATTTAAATTATATGAAACCGGACTGTTCCTATGGATTCAGATGAATTAAAGAGACTGTACAACAATCATTCTGAATCCGTTTTGAGGTTTTTGTACAGTATATGCGGTTCTTACGAAACAGCCTCTGACTTAATGCAGGAAACCTACATACGGGCATCTCGTTTCGAAGGTGAAATTCGGAATGAAAAATCATGGTTATTCCGCATTGCTTCCAACCTTCATAAAAATGAAATTCGCAGTCAAAAATATATAAAAATTATTAACTTTTCTGAAGAAATTCCTTCTGAGAGCTTTGAAAATGAAGTAAATTCACAAATATTCAGGAAGGAAATAATCCAGACACTTGAATCATCAGGAAAAATGCTGAAAGAAATATTTATCCTTCGCCTGGACCACGATCTGACGCTAAACGAAATAGCAGACATAATGGATTGCTCCGAACGTACAGTAAGAAGAAACATTGATAAAATACGGAAGATCCTGAAGGAGGCGGATGTATTAAAATGAAAACTCTCCTTCGAAATATTTTGACTCAACTTTCATCATACTTGCGGTCATTCCACAATAAAGAGCCAGATGATTTTTATTTTCAATTATCGGAGCAAAATCGAGATAGACTTCAAGATAGTAATATACTGCCGGACCACTGGAAAGAAGAAAACTGGAAAAGCATTCAACAGAAAATACAGAATAACAAAAATGAATCCGTACAAAATGAAGGAGTATTTGCAGCCAATCTTCGTCCCTACCTTGTGTTCGCATCTTTTGCCGTGGCTATGATTCTCGTTGCAGGGGGATGGTTTTTTCGTGAACACTTACTGTTAACGAATCAAATTGGTTATCTGGGTGAAATAAACGGTACAGTTCAAATCAACAATAGAATAGCAAGAACAGGTGATCCCATCTTTCCCGGAGATACGATACATTCAAATTCCAGTGCAAGTCTATATATAAGATTGAACGACCGGAGTGTCATTCATGGAGTTGCTGGAGCCAGTATGACGTTTCATAATTCGTCGGATCGCACAAAACTGGAATTAAACCATGGAAATATTACAGCTGTTATGAATGACCTGGATACTATATGGCTGGTAGAAACACCCCAGTCGCGTTTCCAGGTTGTGGGTACAATTTTTGTCATATCCATTGAAAATCCGGGGGAAACATACTACTGTCTCTGTCATGGCCATATGAAATTACATCCGACGGGAGAAGAGAAACCATTTGATCTTCAAGCGAAACACCATCATGCACTGAGATTTATTGAGACAGAGGATCAAAAAATTCAAGTAAAACAGGGAACTCTGCTTCACCACGACGATCAATCCATAAAAGAACTTACTGACAGAGTCGGGCTGGATGTTCCCTGGTCCTCCAGAAAAAAGTAGTTCTTCAAATAATTGAATCAGAAAAAGATTCTATACGCAATATTATGGACTCTTTTTCAGGACAATATCGACTGAGAGTGTCATCTTCCTTGTAATCAACTCCGTACTTTTAATTAATTAATAGCTCAAAATCCTATTGCTCTCCTTAAAAAACCGTGTATGAAAAAAAAATTGTCCGGAAAATCAAAATTTTCGTGTCTTTATTATAAGCGGGAATGACTGCACAGAAATTTTTCTGTTAAGGGTATTCATTCACGTTAGTATAAAAACAAACAGTAATAAATTATTTATATAGAGGAAGTTATGGACAAGTGGAACATTGAAAACCTGGACAACAGCCAGGGGTTGTCGGTCACTCCGGAGAATATTTATCTAAACCGAAAGAAGTTCATGAAAGCAGCTGCCCTGTTTACGGCAGGAGCTATCACAGGGTTTCCTGAAGTCATCCATGCTGAATCTGTAACAGATCAAAAGGCCGCCTTTCATTATAATAATTTCTATGAATTTACAACGGACAAAGAAGATGTTGCCGAACTTGCGACAAATTTTCGCACAGACAACTGGAAGGTCAGAATAGAAGGACTCGTAAATAAGCCAGTTACCTTAACAATGAATGATTTTCGCAAGAATTTCAAAGTCAAACAGAGGGTCTATCGCTTTCGCTGTGTAGAGGGTTGGTCCATGGTTTTACCCTGGATGGGCATCGAACTTGGAGATATCATAAGAAATGCCGGAGTAAAAAAACAGGCGCGCTACGTAGAATTTGAGACTGTATACGATCCATCGCAGATGCCCGGTCAGAATTGGCCCACCCTTAAATGGCCTTACAGAGAAGGTCTTCGCATGGACGAAGCAATGCACCCGTTAACCCTCATCGCTATTGGATTGTACAACCGACCTCTCCCCAATCAGAATGGAGCTCCACTTCGCCTTGTGGTTCCCTGGAAATACGGATTCAAAAGCATCAAATCTATAGTAGCCATTCGCTTTACGAAAGACCGGCCTGACACGACCTGGAACCTGGCCTCACCCACTGAATATGGATTTTATGCCAATGTAAACCCGGACGTTCCTCATCCAAGGTGGAGTCAGGCAACAGAGAGAAGAGTGGGAGAAATATTTCGTATCTCTACCAGGAAGTTCAATGGATACGAAAAAGAAGTGGCCAACCTTTACAGTGGAATGGACCTGCATAAATATTTCTAATATCTATGCAGCATTCAATTTATGGAGAAGTATGGGATTTATGATTTTGCAAACTTCCGAATATGAACTTTCAATCTATCAAATAACCGGGGCGAAATAAACAGAATGAAATTATTAAAATATATAATAATCACTCTTATCTTTATATCTCCCCTCGGATATATAATCGCAAAAACTGTATTAAGTATTGAACCGGTTGACGCGCTTCTGGAATCGACAGGATATTCCTCGATCGCCCTTCTCTTAATCTCAGTTTCAACGGCCCTGTTGTTTCATTTCAGAAAGCACAAACATCTATTTACAATTAAAAAATACTGCGGATTTGCAGCTTTGTTATACGGAGCCATCCATTTTTCCATATATCTAATACTTGATCAGGGATTGTCGATAGATCTCATAATCGAGGATATAATTAAACATCCTCGAATAATTTACGGACTCACTTCCCTTCTGTTGATGATTGGAGCGGGGTCTGCCAGTTTGCGATTCATTTCAAAATCGCGAAATGTGAGAAAATGGCTATTACGTCTATCCTATCCAGCAGGAATTTTTGCCGCTCTGCATTATATTCAAGCAGTGAAATTTATTGAAATACAGCCATTACTATTTATGGTTCTGTTTTGCACAATTGCAGGAGTGCGACTTCTACTATTTTCATCGCGTGGAAACAAATAAATAACCGGGCCCTGTTCGAACCCGGTTTCTTCATTTTCAGAATTCTCTTTACCGATCTGCATGCGAGCATTTGTCACATTCGCAAATCATGCAGAGAATTTTTGAAGACGGACAGCAGATCAAATGGCTTCTGATCCGGTTTTTTCATCGCTAATACGAATACACTCTTCCATTGGCAAGATAAAGATTTTACCATCACCCGTATCACCGTTGCCTTCGGAACGAGCACCGGCAATAATTCCCTCAACCGTTCGCTCAACATACTCGTCATTTACAGCGACCTGAATTTCAATTTTGTTAATCAGTGTTGAATCCAGTTCATGGCCGCGAAAATATTGCGTCTGACCTTTCTGCCGTCCATAACCGGAGGCATCCAGGACGGTCAATCTGTAGACTTCTCTTTTATTCAACTCACGCTTTACGGCTTCCAGTCTGTGCGGTTGAATCAATGCTATAATCATCTTCATAAAAATACTCCTGTTATTTAGTGTAAGCGGATTCCTTATGCAATTCTATTATCGCAATTGATATCCACGTTCACCATGCTGTGTGAGATCAAGTCCCAGAGTTTCCTCTTTTGTATCAACACGCAGCCCCATAGTTTTATGAATAATAAATCCAATCACAAGAGTACCGATTGCAGCATAAACCATACCGGCAGAAACACCGATCAACTGTAGAATGAATTGCGTCGCATCCCCACCTACAAATAATCCCAGGTGATCCGATCCAACCGTAACAAGAAGTCCAGTAGCAAGAGCCCCTATAATTCCGCCAATTCCATGAACTCCAAATACATCTAGAGTATCATCATAGTCGAAAATATTTTTCAGTATGACTCCACCAAAACATCCCAGTCCGGAAACAACACCGATAACAAGCGCTGCAACGGGTTCAACATGACCGGCTGCAGGAGTAATAGCAACAAGACCTGCAACCATACCGGAAGCCAGTCCAAGCCCCGTTGGTTTTCCATGCCAGAGCCACTCTATAAGAATCCAGACAAGCGCTGCTGTCGATGCGGCAATCTGAGTAGTTGTAAACGCAAGTCCTGCGCGAAGCATAAAATCGTCTGTTAATGCAATGGCACTCCCTGCATTAAAACCAAACCAGCCTACCCACAGAAGACCTGCTCCCAGAAGAGTCAGATAAAGACTTGAAGGGCGAATTGCATCTTCAGGGTATCCGACCCTTTTTCCGAGGAAGAAAATTACGAGAACCAGCGCCGAGACACCGGCAGAAATGTGTACCACGGTTCCCCCTGCGAAATCCAGAACTCCTTTTTCCAGAAGCTATCCTCCCGACCCCCAGACCATATGCGCCAGAGGATTATAAATAAGAATCGCCCATAGAATAGAAAAAACAATGAAAGATGAAAACCTGACTCGCTCAGCAATTGCTCCCGTTATCAAGGCAGGCGTTATGATAGCAAATTTGCCTTGAAACATAACAAAAACCAGCGAAGGGACTCCATTTTCAACCCGATCCCAGGGTATATTGGACAGGGCAAATCCACCTGAACTCCAGCCAACAATTCCGCCCATGGTATCCCCGAAGGCCATATTGTAGCCCACAAGTACCCATTCCACACCTATCACTGCCATACTTACGAGACTGAGAATCATAGTATTCAGGATATTTTTATGGCGAACCATTCCACCATAAAACAAAGCCAGTCCCGGAACCATCAATAAAACCAGAGCTGTGGATACAAGCATCCAGGCTGTTCTCCCGGAATCTATATGACTGGCCTGGTCTGTTATGACCGCTGCTTCAACCACAACGTCCTGAGATTCCTGAGATAGTATGGGACTTACAAGAGCAAATCCAGCAGCTATAAAAAGCGCCAGAAAAACCCACCCCTTTATAGAATTTGCTTTATCTTTAATCATTACGCACACATCCTCCACGATACAGTTCCGAATTTTGATGCTTCGATTGCAATTTTCCGAATCTGTAGAACTTATCAATAAATATTTGGTAATTTTGTAAAGCAATAATGCTTCATAGTTACATATATTGCCCGTTTTTTAACACTTTGCTCAATCAATAACACAAATATTTCACATATAACCCTTAGTTATGACTGCTACTTTTTAGCTCACTTTACGATCACTATGCGCACTTATACAGCTTTCCGATTACTTATTACGCATTATCCATTCAGGCAGTGGTACGAGTGCGCGCATTGATGGTATAAAATCAGTAATCTGACGGGCTTTTACTTAAAAATACCGTCAAATATTGAAAATACGAGCCGGGAGATATCAAATGAAAAGCCTGCTTATACTCGGCGCAGGGACTGCCGGTACAATAATCGCAAATAAACTCCATCGTATACTCAATCAAAAAGAGTGGGAAATTACGATTGTTGACCGTTCTCCCCTGCACTATTATCAACCCGGTTATCTTTTTGTTCCATTTGGAGTTTACAAAGAAGATGATTGCACCAAACCAATAAAGAAGTTTATCCCACATGGAGTACGTTTCTTCCAGGAAGAAGTCACAGAGATCATTCCGCAAAAACGCCAGGTAAAAGCGGGAAAGGAAAACCTGCATTACGATTGGCTTGTAAT
>JBNKQE010000110.1:0-13082 GCA_050295715.1 Leptospirales bacterium | reverse complement strand
GCAAATGTTATCATCGCGACTCGCCGGTCAGGGCCGGTTAAGTGAGGTGCTTGATTCAAGTGACGAAATGCTTCGCGTTGATATATTTTTTCGAAAAATGAACTGGCGCGGGGATGCGCCTATAATTGTTCAGAATCTTAATGAAACTGTGCTTAAGCTGGGCGAAGCCTGGTGCGAAGGGATAAATAAAGCCATGGAGCTCTATATTCCGTGGGAGTTTCGGTTAAAAGGTTATTATCCGGAACCATGGAGACTCGAAGACTCAATTATGATGTCCCGAATGGTGGGATTTCTTGGTTTACAGCAAACGCAAAAAGAGGCTGAAAGCCTGCTCATCGAACTTGTCCGCGCTGATGTCAATATTGAATACCTGAGTGAATTATTTCCTGGATTGCTGGATGGTCTCGATCGTGAAATAATTAAAAAACTGAAATTAGAAGATAATCTTGTCCCACCCGAAGTCTGGAAAGTCGTACCGTTTTCACCTCCTCGAGCTTCTAACAACTGGGCTGTGTCAGGAAAGAAGAGCGAAAGCGGGAGCCCTGTGCTTGCCGGAGATCCTCATATGGATATCAGTCGACTTCCGAATATCTGGCAGGAATTTGTTTTACAGGTGGGGGATCGCTACATAATGGGTGCCTCCATACCGGGTATCCCTGGAATATTAATCGGGCGAAACAATAATGTTGCCTGGTCGGCAACCTACTCATTTATGGACGCTATTGATTCATGGATTGAGGATTGCCGTGAGGGTAAAGCGCGAAGAGGATCAAAACAAAAAACTCAATGGTCCAGATTTCGAGAGCGATGGGAAGTTATTAAGCGAAAGCGAAAAAAAGATCATAATATAACTTTCTATGAAAATGAACATGGTGTTCTTGACGGCAATCCTTTTGAGGAAGGCCATTACCTGGCTACAAGATGGGCCTCCGGAGAGAAAACCGGTGCTCTCTCCCTGGAGACAGTATTCAGCATGCTTCATGTAAGAGATGTGCGCAAGGGAATGGATTTGCTGGGGCAGATGGAGACATCCTGGAACTGGGTTCTCGCCGACGATCAGGATAATATCGCGTATCAGATGTCCGGATTAAAACCCAAACGACATACCGATGTTCCGGGATTTGTTCCAATGCCTGGATGGGAGGCTCGATATGACTGGAAGGGTTTTGAACCTTATAAGAATCTTCCGCGAAAATTAAATCCCCGTGATGGGTACATTGTAACCGCTAACAATGATCTTAACGAATTCGGTAAGACAAATCCGATCAATTTGCCAATGGGACCGTATCGAGCCGATAGAATTGCACAGGTGCTCAAATACCAGAAGAAACTATCAATAAGCGATATGATTGCTTTGCAGTACGATGATTACTCATTACAGGCCGAGCAATTTATGAGACTCATTTTTCCGCTACTACCGGATACCGAGCACGGTCAGATACTGGCTAACTGGGATTGTCGGTATCATTTTGATTCACAGGGTGCGTTCTTGTTTGAAAAGTTTTATCGAGAGCTCATCCGGAATGTATTTGGCAGTGTTCTGGGATATGAAGCGATCGATTATATAATGGATAAAACTACATATACTATTTTTTATTATTATACGCTGGATCGTATTTTGTTAAAAGAGAATTCTTTGTGGTTTCTCGGCAGAGATCGAAGTGAGATTTATTCTGAAGTTCTAGAGAAAGTTTTGACTGGTTCTATAAAAAAATGGGGAACGGAGAGCCGATTTACAATGAGAAATATGATTCTGAGCGAAAAACTTCCCCGTTTTTTCAGAGTAGATCGTGGCGCTTATATGATGTCCGGAGGGCGTGCTACTCCCTTACAAATTCAGATTTCAAAGTCATCCAGAAATCCATATTGTATTGGGCCATCATACAGAATGATAGTCGACTTTGCTGAAAATGGAATTCGCACGAATATGCCGGGAGGAAGTCTGGATCGTCCTTTTTCTTTGCTATATAATTCCGATACGGATAACTGGCTCAAAATGCGATACAAGGAGTTGATGGTCTGAATTATGTGTGGGCGCTTTGCACTTGCAACAACACCTGAAGAACTTGCTAAGTTTTTCGGGATACCGGATCCGGAAATATTTCATTCCCGGTATAATATTGCGCCCACTTCTCCCATTTCCATTGTTCGAATCGGACAGACAAAAAGGCGCGAATTGGCGCATGTAAGCTGGGGTCTTGTTCCGTCCTGGGTTAAGAGAAAAGATCAAATGCATCCAATGATTAATGCTCGTGGCGAAACTGTTGCTGATAAACCTAGTTTTCGATCAGCTTTCAAGCGAAGAAGATGTCTTGTCCCGGCTTCCGCCTTTTATGAATGGAGTGTCAAATCCGGAAGCAAACGTCCCTATGTATTCTATCAGGAGAGATTCAAGCTTTTTGCTCTGGCAGGTATATGGGATCATGTGAACCTTGAGGATGGAACAGAGATAGAATCCTGCGCCATAATCACAAAGGATTCCGGGAGTAAGATGCTTCCCTATCATGAGAGGATGCCGGTAGTAATCATGCCCGATAAATTTGAAGAATGGCTCACTACCGACGAGCAGGAGAGTAAAAATCTGCTTGAATTAATTCGAAATTATACGGGAAATGAAATGCAGTGTCACCCGGTAACACGCGAAATGAATCGACCTGAGCATGATACCCCTGATTGTATTGTAGAAGTAGAGGAGTAGAGTCTGGATTTTGGAGTAAAAAGAAGAGATAGTCTCCTGCATGGTAAAGGAAATGTCTCATCTGGCAATAGAAGCACAGCAGATAAACGCACCCATGTGTCTTCAAATAAAAATATTAACTGGAAATCGCGCAGGATAATCGCCGGTATATTCTTGCTGATTTTGATTATTGTTTCAGGTCGTTATTATTGGAAAGAGAAGAGATGGCGATATATTGTTGTTCATCATACAGCTACAGACTTTGGTAATCTCGAGTTCTATCGGCGCATTCACATGGAAGAGAAAGGATGGCCGGATATTGCATATCATTTTCTAATAAATAATGGAAGTTCCAATACAGCTGTGGGACAGGTTGAAACCAGCGATCTGTGGAAATCAAAGAGCCATCATTATTCAACAAAAGTAAGCTGGATCAACTACTTTGGGATCGCAGTTGTTCTTGTCGGAAATTTCGACGCACATGATGTCCCCCCATTGCAGCGTGAAGCTCTGATTAATTTACTGGCCCGTCTTGCCCGCGAATATGACATTCCAGTGAAGCGAATTGTGGGACATCGGGAAATCTGGAATACCAAATGTCCGGGCAAACACTTAAATATGATTCGTGTCCGGGAAGATGTGAAAAGAGCATTTGCTGAAACACGAAAGTAAAACAAGTTATTTGAGTCATCCTGTAACAGGTTTACAATTTCAAACAGCCGGATATTTCCTTTTTCAAGATAAGATGCACAGTCTTATAAGATTTATTTCATAACCTTATATCTTTCATAAATAATCAATACCCTGCGTGACATCCGATACCTGTTAAACGAAACAACCGCCTCCGTATGTGTTGTCTCAATCCATACAAAGGCGGCTGTTTAAGCATTCAGGGTCCGGGAGCTATCTTCACAAATAACTCCCGTATATGTTTAATTCAAATCAGGCTTTCTTCTTTTTTAGAACAAGTATTGTTCCCAGTCCAACAATACCGAGCAATGCTGTGGCGATTGCTACGGTTGTGCTAACAATACCCATGTTAAGAAAACCGGTAAGGCTGGATGATGATTCAATATACGGATATACACAATTCGCATCGTATGTCTCATACCAGTCTGTGAATTCGGTTCCATTTGATTCATACCATTCATCAAAATACGGGTAGCATCCGTAGTTGCTTCCACGGTCATCAATATGGTTTTTCTCGAGTGGCCAGTTAAATGGTTGAGGAATCAGAATTGCCCATGGGAATCCATCTCCGGCGTTGATATAAAGATCTTTACCATTATCTTTGAAATATTTTCCAGGGAAGTGAATCTCTTTCTTTTTGTTCAGAACATAAAGAAAGAGATCATATGGAGCTGATCCAATTACTTGCGGATCTGCTGGCGAATCAAATGTAATTGTAACTTCTGCATAATCTCCTGGTTTGAAATATTCATCGTTAGTTACATTCTTCTGTTCGATAGTTGTGCTACTATCAGGAAGGATTTGAATAGCTGAAGTTACTCCGGTTGCACCATCAGAGTCATGATCACCATGATCAGAACCGTGTTCATGATGATCAGAGTCGTGTTCATCATGATCATCATCAGATTTCTTCTTACCTTCAGATTTATGATCATCATCAGATTCATGTTTACCTTCAGATTTGTATTTAACATCATCTGATTTGAGTACACCATCGGCCGAATAATGACGAACTGTTACGGTTGCAGGCAGGTTTCCAGGCACTGTAAGATAGAGTTCGTGGTTAAACCCTGCTCCCTTTGCTATGTGTCTGTAGGTTCCACGGATTTCAACAACATCGCCATCAGCATTAAGATCTCTTTCATTTGAAACGGATACCACATAATCGTTAAAGTCAGCATCGCCTTTTCCAGGATAGAGGTCTTCAAACGCAACAATTGCAGAACCTGAAGGAAAAGCCTTGATGACGGTTGCTTTGCTTGCATCATCAGGATACGCATCGCTATCGTTTCTAATGGTATCACCATCATTGTCATCTGAAACAGTTGTATCAACAACCGTATCAATTGTGATAGTTCTGTTAATTACAGCAACATTAGAAACATCAATAACATTCTCGTATACCACATCATCACCAACAGTTATCCGGATAGTTACATTTTCCAGAGCAGAAGGGATCGTAATATCTCCGTTAGCTATACCATTGAGGTCTGTTACGGTCTGAAATAATATATTTCCTTCATCGTCAACGATTGTTATCAAAACTGAAGATGCAGGACCATTCTGATCTTCCACAGTTAAATTCACATCAATATCTTTTGTCATGGACATATCGAAAGGTTCATCGCTGCTCTCAACGGGCTGGTCTTGAACATCAACAGTTACTTGATCTTCAGTGATTTTGCCGCTGGTTTCAGTTGTTTCCGTAGATTCCGTGTCGCTGCTTGTTGTTTCTTCAGATGCAGGAGCGTCGGCACTATCCGGAGCAACGGTTGATTCAGTATTGTCGTCCCCTCCGAGAAGAAGCCACCAGAGGGCATTATCATCTTTTTTCCCGCAGGAAGCAGTAGTTACCACAAAAAGGGCAACTAAAAGTGCTAAAAATTTTTTCATCATTGTATTCCTCCCGGGGCAGCTAAAAAGATTCTAATTTCTGTGAATCACATGACCGACTTTATTGTTCTCAGAACTCACCCCGTTCTATAAACGATTATATTTATATTTACGAGAAAATAGAAGTAAATAATTTAAATTTACAGGGCTTCTGGCACCAGTGCAAGTGTATCTCATGACGCATGGTTATCATTTAGACAGTATCCCGGTGAGAGGAGATTATTCAACTTATGCATTTTAACGAATTTTCTATTATTTTACTGATTAAAATAGGTATTTCACTCGGAGTAATTATCTTTTTTCTATTTTTTTATTATAAAAATTTTGTTTTTACGAGATCTTTGCTCTGGCAGTCAAAATCTTTCTTTTTTGGGGTTCTTTCGAGTAGTGGTGTGATTTTGTTGCAGATGGTGATTCCTTTTTCCAGTGACCCTTTATTTACTGCTTTTGTAAAAGCAGCCCTTGTGGAAGAGACCGTTCGTTATCTGGTTTTGTATCTTCGAATCCACTTTAGTTCAGAGGGCTTCTCCGTTACGGAAGGAATTTTTGATGCAATCATGATAGGTCTCGGTTTTGCTTTTGCGGAAAATTTGCACTATTCGGTTAGCGATTCCGGACTGGCTGTATTGATGAGAAACGTCAGCGCTGTTCCTATGCATCTGATCTCTTCGGGAATTATGGGATTCTTTCTATCCTATTTTCATCTATCACGAAAAAAAATGGCAGGGGGGCCCTTTTTTCACCAGCGTCGAGTTACATTGCCTGTAATGGCATTTATTTTTCCAGTGATCTATCATGGTGTATATGACTACTTTTTAATTCGTTCCGGATTATGGAATTATATGATACCTGTTGTATTGTTGTCCGGATTTGGATATCTACAATATCTCTCTGCAAGGGGTAAGGTAATATTCTCCAAGAATCTTTTACAGGCTCTGGATATCGATGCCGATGAACTTGAAATATTGTTTCAGCAAAAACTATATGAAAAGTGGATTAATGATATAAGCACATGGGAAAATCGTAAAATTTCCATTCTGGTACCCGGGTGGAACCTCTTTAATACTGTGGCTGGTATTGGCGCGATTTCATTGGGTGTCGTACTCTGGTATATTGACAGGGTCTATCCTGAAATGATGTTCAAGAGTGCCGGAATTTCTCAAGAGGCCCGTTTTTCACTGTTACTGCTGCTTCCTGTGAGTATCGGATCTATTTTTATCGCATCGGAAAAGTTGAACTTCCTGTTTTTCCGTGATTTTTTCATGCATCTACCGGTTGGGTCCGTTGCTGAAATTATAAGCGATGATGACGAAAAATCAGATGCTATAGTGATGGATGTTTTTGCAACCGGAGTATTTTTAACGGCCCGTTATGACTTGTGTTCAGGAGATAAGAGGACATTGATGCTTCTATCTCCGAACGGAAAGGAGATAGAAGTCAAAGGAAATATCATCTGGAGTAATGCAGAAAATAAATCATTGCCGCTGGGAGCCATATTTAGATATCGAAAAATCGGATTTGATCTGCTACTGTTTCGTACGCGTCATATATTTAATCGCTTCAAGCGAAGGCTGCAGTTTACCCGGGAACTTTGATATGTTACCTGTCGGTTAAGAAGTTATGCTTGATTCATTTCCTGTAAATAAATCAATATTGCAGTATTCGTTTTCAATCATGACTCTTTTTCCGCTTCTTCTTCTTTCTTCGCCTCTGCAGGTGAAAGAGTTGCGCACAGCATCTGAAAGGCGTCGATAGATGTAAGATTAAAGAAGCGTAGAACTTCCGGATCAAGAGAGTAGAAGTTTTCAGGATGTTCCTGGTTATGCAGCACAGCATCCGCCAGGTATATAATATTTGTAAGCGATCTGTGTTCGGACTTGCAAAGATGCGGAGCATGATGATACTGAATTGTCTCCCGTAAATCTTCCGGGAACTTCCATTTCTCAGCCAGTATACCACCCAGTGTGGCATGGCTTATACCCCATTCCAGTTCTTCCATTGTAATCAGCATATCCGGCGTTCTATCTTCCATTGCAGCATCCAGGCCTGTATGTTCTTTCATGAATGCATACATGACGATATAACCTATATGATGCAGGAGTCCTGCAGTAAGAGCCCTGTCAGCGATACTGTTGTGTTGAAATTTTTTCGCGACATAACTTGAGTAGCGTCCTATTTCCACTGGATAATTATGCAGTGCATGAGAATGCTTATATCTATCTGTTAAAACTCGAAAAGCTCCTACATGAAGTAAGAGTCCGGTTATGTTCGAAACACCAATTATCTTCGCGGCTTCCAGTACACTTCCTACTTTTCCTCCGGCAAATGCCCCCGAATTAGCAAGCTTCAGTATCTCTGCGGCAATTGCCTGATCTTTACTTATCTCATTGGCAATCATTTCCATTGAAGCCGTAGACGATTCGCATAGTTGAATTAATTTGTTGATAGTCTCCGGAATAGCCGGAAGGGCGTCAACTTCCTGTAAAAGAGATTGTTCTATGTATTCCAGCTTCTCTTTCGTTTCTCGATTACTGGAGAGAACCAGAGAAAACATTGTTACATTATTACCGGTTTGAACCTGAAGTGATTCCAGTGGAATACTGCTTCGTTTCATGGTTATCATACAAAGAGCGAGTCCACCGGGTCCTTTACCACCTCCTCTGTCTGCATCGGATAAGTGATTGGCTTGCTTTCCCGCTTCCATTCGTTCCCGGATAATATTGAGATCTTCCGGGCCAAGCATACCTGCGTTAGCAACATCCAGAATAATACGATTTTCATCCATTCTAACACGAAATAGTATCTCCTGTTTGATGGAACCGGCTAGATTTTCTCGGTAGTAATTTACAATTTTCTTAAAAGTGTTATCCGGTGGTTCACCGGCTGATTTATCAATATTACGTTTTGCTACTGTTTGTTCCGCATTTCGCATTAATTCGCGAATAATTTCAAGAACACTCTGCTGCCAGTACAGATGATCAATATGTGCAAGGCACTGATTGACAAGTCCGCGAACGAAAAACTCTTCGGGACTATCCAGTTGAGTCAGTTTTACCTCAACAGTTTTATTATTATGCAGACTTTCAAGAATTCTGCCAAACTCGTTTTGAAGATCCATTTTACTTGCCATTCACCGGGTATCAACGTAATTTATTCTCAGAAGGTTCTATTGTCAGTATGATATTGTGTCAATAAAGTAGTTCAAATTCACGAATAAAGTAATCACTCTCGGGAAGTGGACTTATTCCATACCATTTATTTTCCAGAACGGTCCATTCGTTTTCAACATTAGAATTGCGAATCAATTTTTTCAGAGGATTTAATTTTGTTCGATAATCAATTTCCAGCATATTTTTCCCGAGTATGTAGACCATTTCTGGATTTCCGGAAAGAGTTGAACAGGCCCTGGAACCTTCGAGCAGAAGTATATTCGTATCGAGGGGATTATTAGAAACGGCAGCAATTATAGAATTACTGTATATACTTTTACCCATTGTTGCAGTATATCCTGCAGATACAGGCGATGCTATGTAGTTTTCCACTTCTCTGATAATACTGTTTTCCTTTTGTGAAGCAGCCGTTGCTTTTTGAATAGACTTGAGATAGGAGATGGCCAGGCTGCTTCTAAAGGAGGATTTTGCATAGTTACTGGCAAATGTATTTTGCATTAACAAGGCAAGAGAGTGCCCCGGATTTGCCCCATCCAGCAAGGTTTCCGTCAGACTTCCGCACATAAGAGCCGGATTCGAATTCGTTACGGCAGCAGCATACAGATAATAGAGGGCTTCATCATTATCCTTGTTGAGTTTGCTAATCGTTGCCAGTCCCTCCCAGGCAGTGCTTGCTATTTTTGGCGGTGGATTTTGATTGATTACAGCCTGAAAGTATTGTTGGGATATTTTCAGCTTTCCATGTTGCAGAGATCTCCGGGCAAGCCACAGGACCGGCTCAAGATAATCTTTTTCGTGTTCAGCCAGTGATTCCGCCAGTAAAGTACTCAAAATCAAATTCCGGCTGGATTCCAGCTGGAGGACACGTTTCATCAAGGCTTCACGATTCAGTATATTCAGTTCAATGAGTGTACGGTATGCATTTGCCGACAATTGCCAGTTATGATTCCTGGCCGCAATGAATGCCAGGTTCTCATAGAATTCAGAGAAGTCTGGTTTTTGTTTTTTATTATAAAGATCCAATAACAGGTTATAGGCCCTGTCTGTATCTGCTAATTGATCATAGCAAACAGCCAGGTCATTCAAGTTTTTTGAGGATTTGTTTCTATTGAGCTCCAGGTATTCCGACAGTTCTTCCGGGTCAAACATGGTCCTTTCGGGATAAGCAAACTTCAGGGCACCGGATAGAGAGTGATAGCGCCGATTATGCTCGAGGCCTATCGACTTTATATCATTCACTACAGAATGACATCCGTTTAATGCAGGAGCCAGTAACATTACTGCAATTAAGAGAATTATCCGAAATCTCATATTTTTCTTGAAATCCAAACCCATATCCGGTTTACAGAGATCTTCAGAGCAGACCCGGTCAAGCAAATAAGGTCATTAATTGGAACCGGCAGATCCTAATTGTTGATTCGGGTTTGATGACTCAATAGCAGCAAAACCATTCAGAGTTCTACTCCGTGATAAAAGTTTCTTCTGTACTTTATCCGGGGGATCTGATTCTATGGTATTCTGATTTGCACCAGGCCAATCCTGGGATTTACTAAAATATAGAAAATAATGGGAATATTGAAGAAAAATTCGTCCAGATATTGAATCATCAGATATAACTGGAAGTTTTCTTACAATTCTCAAAAAGAAATGTGACATAAAATGATTCAACAGGGCATTCTGGATTTTACCGGATCTTACGGCAAAAAGGCAAAAAAGAAAGAGTCAGGGCTTTCTGACCTGATAGTACTACGAGAGAAGAAGGAGCTTGATATCGCTCTTTGCTCTCTTGATGCGCACAGAATTAAGATCAGTCATGTTTATGATAAACTGAGTTCTTTGTCCAATTCAAGGACTCGTCTACTGCCACATCAGCTCGAAGCTACACACAGAGTGGCGAGTGCTTTTCGTCCCCGTTTTATACTGGGAGATGAAGTAGGCCTCGGTAAGACAATTGAAGCCGGTCTTGTAATGAAAGAACTCATTTTGAGACGTGCCTACAAACGTGTGTTTGTTGCTGTTCCAGCCCCGCTGACCGTGCAGTGGCTTCAGGAGATGAAAAACAAGTTCAATGAGGATTTTGTAATTCTCAACAGGAAGAACTACGCAGAAATTTCAGCTTCCTGGAAAGATCATCCGCGAATTATTACTTCAATTGATTTTGTAAAAAATCCCAGATACGGTGAAGATATTCTAAAAGAGAAGTGGGATATCGCGGTTTTTGACGAAGCTCATAGACTTCGCAGGGACTACTTCAAATCGACAAAGGCCTATGCGTTTGCTGAGGCCATGGCCAATCAGACCGATGCGCTATTACTATTATCTGCTACTCCATTTCGCGGCAAGCTGGAAGAACTTTACTTTTTTATAAAACTGGTCGATCCGCACTTGCTTGGCCCCTATAACTCTTTTGTGCAGGAGTATGTAATGCCATCCCGGGACGGTCATGTGAATGAAAAAGCAATGGCTGATCTTCGTGACAAGATTTCCCGTGTTCTTGTTCGTCGTCGCAAGGTTGAAGTCGGTGGATTCACAAAACGGTTTGCATGTACAATACGTTTTGACCTCACTCCCGAAGAACGTTTGTTTTATGATGCCACAACTGATTATGTAAAACGAGAATACAATCTGGCCCTTCAGAAGAAGAATCGAGCAATTGGATTCGTCATGATTGTGTTTCAGAAGTTGCTGGATTCTTCTACGCGAGCTCTTCTTCGTGCTCTTGAAAGACGTAAAGCGATGCTCGAACAGCGAATGCATGGAATTGGTTCTGCAATGGGCTATGCTGCGGGTAATCCATTCCTGAGAGATAACTCTGATTCGGATTCAATGGATCCGGATTCTCTAATGGAATATATTGAAGAACTGGATGATCTGGAAGATCTGACAGGCGAAATGGACTCTGAATACTCACCGGAAATGACCCTGAAAGACATGCGAAGGGAAATTCTTACACTGAGTCATCTAATTGAACTGGGGAGGTCTATTCGTCAGGATAAGAAGCTGATTAAACTGAAAGACACTATGCTCAAGCTAAGAAAGCAGGGGCATAAAAAGTTTATCGTTTTTACCCAGTTTCGTTCTACACAGGATTATATTACAGAAGAGTTATCAAAAGATTTCAGGATTACACCATTTCACGGCTCTTTAAATATTCAGGAAAAAGAAGATGCTGTTGCCGAGTTCAAAGCGGATTCGGAAATATTTTTAAGTACCGAAGCTGGCGGCGAAGGACGAAATCTACAATTCTGCAACTGTCTTATTAATTACGATCTTCCCTGGGCTCCTCTCAAAGTTGAGCAGAGGATTGGTAGAATTCATCGTTTCGGTCAGGAAAAAGATGTATATATCTTTAATTTTTCTACAAAAGATACTGTAGCCGAGCGTGTCCTTGAAGTTCTGGAACAAAAGATAAAACTTTTTGAGGAATCAATCGGACCATCGGATTCAATACTTGGTGCAGTGGAAGATGATGGGAACTTTCAACGTTTCTTAATGCAGTTTGTTACTGGCGTAAAGACAAAAGCGGATTTTGAAGCAGAACTCGAGTCCATGATGCATATCGCCGAAACCGGTTATACAAAAATCAATGAACTTGTTACACCGCAGCTTGTTGATTTTAATCTGGATGATTATTATGCATACACGAAGTCAAATCGAAAGCTTGAAAACGATGAAATTGAACAAATCGTTCTGGATTACCTGGAACTGAGCTCTGATGATACCTACACACTTAAAATAAATACGGCAAGACGAAAGAAGGGTGAACGTGCTCCCGGCGAGTATTTACTCATTGAAAACGACGGGGCTCCCAGGGCTTCATCCTTTCAATCAGAATCAGCACTGGAAAATGATCGACTGGATTTTCTTGCTGTCGGACACCCGCTGGTGGATCGTTCACTGGAATATTTCCTGAAAAATGATTATCGTAAAAGTGTTCTAATTCTTCCTGAAACTGCAGAGTTGAAAAAGGGATATCACTTTATCGCACTTGTCCATTATCGCAACGGATTGAGCCGATCGGATCTTTTTGGCTGTTCATTGCTGGATGATGGGAGTGTGGAAATGCACCAGGAACTACCATTCTCTCCCGGTTTTCGTACTTCTAAGTTTCAATATGAGCTGGACCGTCTTCGCATGAGCCGAATGAACGAAATTGATTCAGACAAACTTGAGCTTGCATGGGAGAAAGCCAGAAAGTTGATGATTGCAGAGTCTTCGCAAATGGGTGAAAATCTTAAAGAGAAACTGCACAGTATTTTCAAAAAAGAAGAATACAAGCTCGAGATTTCTTATTTTAAGAAAATAAGAAATCTGGAAGAAAAAAGAGACCGTCAAAAAATGCGATATCATCAAGAACCGAAAACGGAAAACCGGTCTGTTCTTACGAGAACAGAAAATGAACTGGTTCGTACCCGTCAGGAGATGGAGATACATCTGGAACGAATTCGCCGTGAAGGACGTGTTGAAACAGAACTTGATCTGCTTCAGGTTTTTTGTGTTGTATAACCACTTTTGCATTCACAGCGATATCCAGTGAAACATGAATAGGCTGAGAGTTACGATTGGAGCAGGAATAGTTAATAAATCCAATGGATGGGAACAATTGTTTATCCCAATATGGCAAATTGTTCGTGTCTTATAAGTAATTATAA
>JBNKQE010000109.1:0-13168 GCA_050295715.1 Leptospirales bacterium | reverse complement strand
TTATTGGAGAATCAGTCCGCTATCAGAATTATCTGGTAATGGATTTTGAATCTCTTCGTTAACCAGGTAGATGTGTTTTCCCATGTTAGTGTAAAAAAAGTATTAAAAATTATTTTTGTAATAACAAGAATTGCTTGCATCGGATTGTGGACGTTTTTTCTAAATCCGATTTCAGGGATTATTGATCTTAGAAATCATCATCTGTAATTTAAAAATGTGAATCGAAGGGGGTAATCATCGGATTCACTTTATGATAGCGAAAATTGAACTTAATACCGGTTTTACCGGTCTGGTCGCGAGAACAGCCATTGAAGAAGGAACACTCCTTTTTACCTATGATGAATGGATCGAAGACGAGGCGAGAGGATGGGATACATTAACTCTCGAAGAGGTGGAACTACTCGAGCCGGAACAAAGGGAGCGATTTCTTCATTTTGGATACGATATAGATTTCGGAAAGATTGTAGGGACTTTTCATTTTGAAAATGCAATCCATCAGTCCAACTATATAAACCACTCGTGTACACCCACGCTGCAGTATAACACGACAGATGGGATTATTGCCCGTCGAAATATTGATGCGGGGGAACACCTGACTCTGGACTACGGAAATTTCATTGTGAATGTAGATCAGACGTTTCAATGCGGATGCGGTTCACCCGGGTGCCGATCTCGAATATTGAAAGATGACTGGAAAAGCATGATAGCAACCTTTGGTTTCAACTTCCCAACATTTATGCACGAAGCTATTCGGAATGAAATGTGCTTTCAACCTGTAGCTTAAGATACAATGTTGCCGCAGTAATGTCTGCGGCAACTCTCTTCTCCGAGTTGAGAACTGCCGGTAATTCTTCTCGTAAAATTTGCTGACAGTAATCATTCATCCACTAAAATCGCTAAATAGAATAAGTTTTATTGAGACCAGGAATCGCATATGGTATTCAATGAATGCAACTGATTGAGTAAAGGCAATAGAAACATGCATGTTAAATAGTTTCAGAATATGAAATTATCTAAATGGATATATAATGATTGTAGATAAATGTAAAATCTGGATTCGTAAATTTTCAGAATTTCACAGGGAACTTTTCTTTGCACGTTATCGACGAGAAGTTTTTCGGGAATTGCGTGATTCGGATGATTTCTTCCTCTACCTTACTCTTTCTGAATATATGGGAATTCCGGATCCCGTATTCTATTATACCTTAGAATTATACCCGTATTTAATGGAAGATTTTCACCGGTGGCATCAACGAATGGGTATGGAACGGAGTCCACTGGACCGTTTTGGTTGTTGTTAACCGTATAAAGTGAAAAGCGTAATTTCAATATATCGTATATAACAATATTTTTATCTGACATGATCTGTTTGTTATACTTTAACCACAAAAGGGTATGGTTTACTAAATGATTGATGAACTGAAAAAGAAACGTGTTCTTTTTTTTGGAGGTAAAGGTGGAGTCGGAAAGACAACTTTATCATCTTCATTTGCCTTCCATATGTCCGAAGAGGGAAGGCGAGTCCTTCTTGTATCAACTGATCCAGCCCATAATCTTTCCGATATCCTTGATCGAAAAATCGGCGATAAGGTTTGCGAAATAACGAAAAATTTTCATGCTCTTGAGATAGATACTCACAAGGAGGCTCACAGGTACATTAATAGCGTAAAGGAAGTCGTCAAGAAAGTTGTGAGAGCTGACCTGCACAAAACTCTTCTTGCACAGCTCGATAGTACGATTCATTCACCTGGAGCATCCGAGGCAGCATTAATGGACCGATTGTCGCAAGTGATTGAAGACGGTCTTGAAAAATATGATATGATTGTATTTGATACAGCACCGACCGGACACACTGTTCGATTGATGACTCTTCCGGAGAGTATGAAGATTTGGATGGATGGACTTATTGAAAACCGCAGGCGAAATGACAAAGCTCGCGAGCTGTGGGCTCCTGACCTGAATGATAGGTCAGATCCCATTCGTGACAGGCTTGAGACGCGTCGTGCACGATTTGCAATGTTGCGTGATATTATACTGGATAAAGATATTTCATCATTCGTATTCGTGACACGACCTGCATCCATCCCCGTCTCTGAAACTGTACGAGCTATTAAGGAACTTTCAGAATATAATATTCCAATAGCAGGAGTGTTTGTAAACGGAGTATTGCCTGCAGCACTTATAAACCTGGAAGTTTCAGAGTTTGTAAAAAATCAGATTGATCAACAAAACAAATATATTGCACGAATTCGTCGTGAAATCAAAGGTTTTCCGCTCATGTTTGTAAATCTGCTGGATCATGATCCCGTAGGGCTGGAATGTCTGCGCGAAATATGGAGCCATTGAGTAGGATTTGTGACTGAATCATGACTGCTTTAACTATGCGTAAAAAAAGCCCTTATTTTCACAATGTTATACAACGAATCATTGGTTTTTGGATTGTTTATATAAATATATTAGAAAATCTGTTGATATAATATAAGCGATAGAATAAATGTTATGCTAATTAAAGTATATTCTATAAATGATTATTTATAATCTTCAGCAAGCTGCAATAAGCTTTCTCCGTGTTTGTTATGATAATCAGGGTCATATTTTCTGAGAAAATTCTCAATAATTAGAAGTAGAGTTGATAATGTTCCATCCATTCGTCGACGGTGTAAAAAGGCGAATATCGCTCCGGTATTGTAGATTCCATACTCGGTCAGTTTGCTGAATTTCTCATTATTATCAATGTATCGTTTGATTCGTTCATTTGAAAATCCATGAAGAGAATCAAAATATTTACTATCATCCATAAATGCCTTTTCAAAATCTTCTGTGTCACGGGCAAATAATTCCCTGTGCGATAAAAATCTAACGGTCCAATCGGTACGTTCCCTGATCCAGTTTCTAAATGACCATTCATAAACAGTAGATGCAGGAAGACCGAATATATCAACTGTTGATTCAGATGCCGGGATAAACTGCCTGTAAATATCCTCAATGGACTGTGCATTGTATCGCGTAAATGATCTTTTCCCTCCTTTAGAAATAACCTTTTCTTTACCGAATTCAAATTGATTCTTATTAATAAAGGCTGCTATGCTGATGAGGGACTCCTTCATGGAATTGCTTACAAAGTAATAGTGCATGGAGAAATCGGAGACTCTCGTTTCATTGTAAGAGACACTGACACCTGGTCTCTCAAATGGTTTAAATGACTTATATATAAGCGGGGAATCATTGTTTATCTTGATTGAATGGCCAATTTCAAATTCATCCATAACCCGGTTCAAAAAGTTACTCCAGATATCAGTCTTACTGTATTTTGAACAGGAACGATTGAACTTATTCGTGAATTCATTATCATTAATATTATTAACAATAGTGAAAACATTACCCCTCGAAGATTTATATTCCGTCAGGTTGTTGAATCCATGGTTGCAGAAATACAGCAGTGTATTTTGCTTGTTTTCCTGAGCTGCATGGTGAAGGGGTGTCATTGCATCCTTATCAAGGATTGTCGGATCGGCTTTGTGATTCAAAAGAAGTTTTACTGAAACTGTATTGCCATTCTTTGCAGCGTAGTGCAGTGGAGTCATACCATTATTGTCAATTGCATTTGTATTGGCACCCTTGTTCAGTAACATTACTGTTGCGATCAGATCATTTTTTATTACTGCGTGATGCAGCGCGGTGAGTCCATTGTTTCCGGATATGTTTATGTTCGCTCCATTATTTAATAATTTCCTTATATCAGGAAGACTCTTATTTTCAATGGCTCCTGAAAGCGGAGTGAGACCGGTCACCGGATCGATTTTATTTATCTCTTCTTTTTTATCTGGAGCGTCTCCATTGGTCACATCTGCCGTCGACTCCCGTGTATGCGAAGGATTCTCCTGTATTTTACCGATGTCCATGACAGCTTTTTCAACTTCCGAATTTTCCATGCGATATTGACGTGGAGCATTATCTTCACTTACAATACCTGGATTTGATGTAATGAATTTACTTTTCGTTATAAAAATAGTTGGAAATTCATTGCTATTGTTACTCACTTCCGATGGAGCAGCCTCTATTGCATAGAGACCGGGTATGAATGATAGTAGCAAAAGTATGTGATATTTATTCTGAATCATAATATATCCGATATTAATTATTCAAAGTGCGAAGGTTTATAAAATAGGGTTTCTGTTTCACAACCTGTATTTTTACCGGATCTGTCAATTCGCGTGATCCTGGAATATTGAACTGAAAAATATATTCTCCCGGTTCCAGAAAAAATCTCTGTATTTGATAGTTTGAAGGTAATAAAGACCAGCTTCGTAAATCGGGTTTTACAAGGGCTCCAGCCAGCTTTCCCGCCAGATAACCGCTTCCCGATTCAATAAGTTTGTCAGTTGCGAAACTTGCAAGGTGCCCCAGAGGGCCTTTTGCACTTAACCTTGATTTCGCCTCAGCTGCTGCTTTTTTAGCAGCTTCTGCTGCGACTCTGGCCACTACTGCAGCGGTAACAATTTTTGCCGCTAATGAGGCAACATTACCTGTCACAATCTTACTGTAGCGTGAATTGAATTCCTTCATCGCTGTCAGGGAATAATCATTTAAAATAATCATATCAGAAACCAGTTTCCCGTTAATGTAAATTTGTTGAGGTTCGGATCCAACGGGATCGACTATTTTGTATTCGGGAACTGGGTTCTCAGCTTCGCCGACAGCAGCAAGGATTGCGGGAATCTCCAGGTTTGCTGCTCCCGTTTGAATGGCAATTTGTAAGGATGCACCAAGAGCTGTCTGAAATTCTTGACTTTCTTTGATTTTACCTCTTGATACCCTGGTTGCCGCCCTGCCTCCCTGATTAATGATCACTATCTCTCCCAGTTCACTGGAATATGAGATGCGCTTTAGATCAGCATTGTAGGCATGAATCAGTGATTTACCGGAAGAGTATTTTTCTTGATCCACTACATCGTTCTCTTTTAGAGCCAGAATGTATCGATCGCCGGTTATATTTATATCCGGATCGATACTCATTATATTCGTATACTGAACTCTCGCATCATTGTAATTTTCAGTGTATTCACTGATCAAGGCGTCGAGATAACGTGCCATAAGATTTTGCTGATATTTTTCTTCCGTCAGTTTTAGAATTTTGTGTTCCATTTCCAGCTTACGAAAGTATCGTTTCGCATTATCATAATCTTCGAGTAAAATATGATTCAGAGCGAGATAAAAATTGATTAAGACCAGTTCGAAATGTTCTCCATTATAAGTAGTCGTATTATCGTTTATAGCAAAACTGCTTACAGATTCTGATATACTCTCTAATGCAAATCGTGCCTGCTGTTCTGCCTGTTGAAAAAGCTGTATGCTTTTTTTGTAATTTCCCTGTGTGTGAAAAACTATACCTGCCTCCAGCAGGTAGAGAAGTCTGTCTTTATCTGCACTGGAATCATAGTGCACGCGGAATGAATTGGCCGCCTCTGTGAAATTTCCTTTATAGAATGATTCCCTTGAATCTGTATAGTTTGAAGTCGCACAACCTTGTAAAATAAAGAAAATAAAAAGCAACAGGATTCGAAAAAAATTCAGCATTTCTCTCTCCGAGAAGAATCTGTATATAATGAGATATATTAGTGAAATCAACAATTGAGGCAATAGAAATAATTAAACGAACAGGTATACAGTGCTGAGCAGTCCAGGCTATGCAAATTAAATGAAGCACGTCTCAAAATACTCCACCTCTCTTATCTGATTGTATCGGATATTTTTCAGGGCCTTGTTGTATTCTGACGATAAATTTCAATCATGAAATTAAGAAAGTGCAATAAAATNTATTAATATGGCATTATGTTGTTGTAAAATGTAGTAAAATGTAATATATTGTAAGTGGGAATAGGTCTGGAGGGTGATAGAATGTCACAATTGATGACGGTTGAGTCTGTTGCGGAAATCCTGACTGTTCATACAAGAACAGTCAGGCGGTATATAAAAGAAGGAAGTCTCAAGGCACAAAAGGTCGGTGGACAGTGGAGAATATCCGCAGCTGACCTGAAGGAGTTTATGGGGATATCATCTTTTGATGAGATAACCAGTGTTAATATTACTGATCCGGATAAGGAAATGTATTTCCATAATGGCCAGAAAAGAATAACCATTTCTTCCGTTGTCGATGTGCGAATTGAAACGCGGGAAGAAGCGTTGCGAATTTCAAGCAGTATATTGGCTGCTATGAATAATAGAGATAGAGAAGATCCGGCCAGGTGTGATTATTTATTTCTGGAAAAAGAAGGGATTGCCAGGTTCATTCTCAGTGGATCTCCGGAATTCATGGCATCCATGATAAGTATGTTCGATGTATTGGCGAAGGAGTAGAAAATGAAAACTTTAACCTTTTATAAGTCACCGGAATATAAAGATCGGATTCAAAAAGTATACGATAAAGCATTGGAGCGATGGCCTGAGCCCTGTACTGAATCATATATTGATACACGTCATGGAAAGACTTTTATTATTTCTTCTGGTAAGAAGAGTGATCCGGTTATGATATTGCTGCATGGTTCCGGATCCAGTTCTTATATGTGGCTCAATGATGTCTCTTTATACAATAGAACGCACTACGTCCACGCAATTGATATTCCTGGAGATGCGGGAAAGAGTGAAGAGATCAGAGCATCATGGGACAATAATGATTTTGTAGAATGGATGGAGGATATCTACAAAGCGTTATCAATCTCTTCGGCAACTATTGTCGGGATTTCACTGGGAGGTTGGATTGGTGTCAAATGGGCCGTCAATTTTCCGGAAAGAGTTGATAGGTTAATTCTTTTGTGCGCCAGCGGGATAGTCCGTCCGAGAATCGTATCTTTGTTAAGAATAGTATTTTTCAGTTTCCTTGGAGATTACGGAATTAAAAAAGTCGAAGAGGCGATTTTTAACAGCAAGAATATCCATCCGGATGTCAGTAGCTTCTTTCGACTTATGTCTGAAGGATTTTTGCCGCGTATGGGTGTGCCTCCTCTTTTTTCTGATGATGAATTGCGAAAACTTACAATGCCTGTTCTGTTTCTGGGTGGAGATAAGGATGTTCTGATTGATATAGAATCTTCAATTGATCGAATAGAAAAATTGATTCCGCATGCAAAAATATTGTATCTTGAAAACACCGGGCATGCAATCACCGGAGCAAGTAAATATATACTGAATAATTTATAATCGGTGATAGTCTTGCGGAAGAATTAATGAACATGTGTGCTGGAATGAGCGAATTGTAGTATTCACATTCAAATCGGGAAACAGCAAGATTATATTATCAACTGTAAATACATTTAAAAATTGTCTATCCGGTGGCAGGCAACTTTTAGAGAGAAAGAGCGATCAAGTTTGATTTGTTTCACCGTTTATTGTAACGGCTGTTTTCGATAATGGAAAGCTCATTAAGCAGCCAGTTTTTCGCCTTAACCTTTTTTTTGTCAGATAGTTTTATATAATACGGTTCTCCCGTCATCAATGATTTTGATGCTACTCTTTCAACAAACTCCTTCGCCGTTGATACTCTATTAAGCGCCCATTCAAGTTTCGTTTCCAGGTGCGCTTTCGCTTCTTTTGGAGAATACTCTTTACCATTTCGAATGAATGTTAACTGTGAGCGACCAATTATACTAAGAAGTTCCCGGGCCTTATCGACCTCATGCTGTGGCATTTGTGCGGCTGCAAGGGACAGAGGTGAAATCAGAATTAATGTCAGGATTGCTATTACTTGAATACTTCTATTGCGGGAATTTCTTGAATTAAAAATGTTTGCCATGGATTTTCACCTTCTTAATCTAATTAAAAATAATAAATCCTTACGTAAAGGAAAATAGTATTGTTTATGTGCATTCATTCCTTTAAATCATTCTCTATTATTGCGAGATGTTACAATAGAATAAGAATTTTAGATACTATTTCTCAATCTCAAAACATGTGCATTGACCGATAAATGCCTGATCAGATTTGGTTTCTAAATACGAGCAGTCTGTAGCCAAAATAGTTTGTAATAAGGCTTATGCTTACCGGTATTATTTTAGTGAAATTATAAAAGAATATGTTATGATCGGTGTTGAATGCGTAATTAAAAGAAAAATACCCGATAGAAGAAAAATACATAGTTGCAAGTGAGACTATCAAGAACCCGGTATATGATCCATACGTTTTAAATGTAAATCCACTATTTAATATGTAAGATACGAAATTAGCAGTTATAAACCCCATCGCATTATAGAATGTCTGAACAAAGGCATCACCTGTACCAAATACGATGCTTAATATATTATGAATTGTAAGGTCGATGGAGGTATTTATAAGTCCTACTGTTGAAAACCGGACAAAAGTACCAAACTTAAGCATGAGCAATTCTTTCATAGTTCGAATTGTATCGATACCGTTTACTTTGCTCCCCTTTATATCTCTCCAGTTAACCGGTAATTCTTTTATTTTGTAATTGATTGAGTGTGCTCTGGATAATATTTCAAAATCGAATCCGTACCGTTTATTGGACAAATTTCTGAATAGCAATTCCGCTGCACGGTAATCAAATAATTTAAATCCACATTGCGTATCATAATAGGGGAGAGATGTAATCATCCGAATAAGTTTGTTTCCCAGTCTGGAGAAAAACCTTCGATATAAAGATTGTTTTACTAATATATTAGATCCGGCATGATATCTTGATCCGATTACAATATCATACCCGGTTTGATATGCGTTTATAAAATTACTGAGTTCTGAAATCGGTGTGCTACCATCAGCATCAGAAATTAAAATCATTTTCCCACGGGAATGGCGAATGCCTTCTTGTATTGCTCCACCTTTACCAATATTTCTGTATAATTTGAATAAATTTATGATGGTTTTTGATTTATTTTTTAATAAGAATTCATTATTTATTACCCGGGATGTATTATCTTCACTCCCATCATCAATGATTATTATTTCGCCTGTATATTTAATGTTGTCAAGGTAAGAGATAACTGATTTTAAATAAGGAACAATACGCTGACTTTCATTGTATGCAGGAATTATAACTGTTAGATCAAATAAAATTTCTGGCCTGGAAGGTCGCTTTTGAGCGATGACTAACATTCGCTCTCCGGTAACAAAGCGGATATATGGATGAAGTTTCAGTTCAATTCCGAATAAAAAATTATTAATGACATCAGGTAAATATTTATATCCAGGAATCATTGAAAAAAAACCGTGATATAAATTTGCGACAATTATAAATTCACTCATCTCTAATTCATTGTTTATCAGGCTTAAATTGTGACGCGCCTCCTTTCCTGGTAAATCAAGGAATAGGAATCCAGATTTATTTAATGTTTTTGAATAATGTGAAAATAGCTTTGTATTAACGTTATCTTTATAGTATGCGAGAAGATCAAGAGATGCTGGAGTTTTGACAGTTGTTAAACCAGGATAATTACGCAGGTTGTATTCATCTGGAATTGTGTGAATTCGTGAACTAACTCCTGGCAGATAGAATGTGACAAGCTTTTGAAGTAATTTTGATGAATTATTTATCATTTGTTAAGTCATGCAACAGTAGCATCTCTCAGACATTGATACAACTTGAAAAATATCTGAGAATTTAACCTGTTCTGAGAGTTTCAGGTTTGTCATTTAGAACGAACATATTATTAGACTATCAGGATATAACAAAGAAACATTTCTGCAAAAAAACCTTATAAAATCTATTTAAAAATAAATATAACTCCAATGAACAATTAAAATCTATTCGTCTTCCATAAAATAGGTATATTTAACGGATTAAGTTGTTAGTAGAGGAGTCTGTCATGTCTGCAGAGAAAGTAAAAAAATTCCTGGATGAGAAGAATATCAAATATATTAGTATTACACACTCTCCTGTTTATACAGCTCTTGAAATTGCCGAGTCAGTCCATATTCCCGGTAAGGAAATGGTTAAATCAGTAATTGTGAAGCTTGAAGACCGAGTTGTGATGGTTGTTCTGCCATCGACAAGTCATGTCGATCTGGAAATTGTAAGAGTGGCCATGGATGCCAGAAAAGCGGAGTTAGCCAACGAGTATACATTTCGATCATTGTTTCCTGATTGTGAAATTGGTGCGATGCCTCCTTTTGGAAATCTGTATAACATTGACATGATAGTTTCTGATCGGCTCGAAGAAGATGCAGAAATAGCATTTAATGCAGGAACACACAGAGAAGTGATTAAGATGAAATACAATGATTACAAAGAAATTGTGAAACCGAAACTGATGAAGCTTACTGATTGAAACGCTATTTTCCTGGCGGAATACAAATATATACAGGATTGTCATGGTTTCATTTATTTTGCCTTCTAGCTTATGGTATTAAAATTTAATGAATTTAATGTTATAGATTTAGTAGAACAGGAAGATAGGATAATGCTAATGTTTACTAGAATTATTTTGAAGGTTTTGATACTTCTTATACTGATTGCAGGCAGTTCCTGTGCTGCGACACAGAATACGGAAGAGACATCTGTTCAAAATGAGCAGCATGTCCAGTATGGAGAGGAGCTTGTCAATGCCGCAATGCACGGTAATGTTCAAAGAGTTAAAGAACTTCTAAAAAAGGGAGCCGATGTAAATACACGTGTAAACGAGAATACTGCAGTCGGTCTGGCAGCAGCTATGGGAAATAGTGAGATTGTCAAAATATTATGCGATGCCGGAACAGATCTGTCTCAGCGCGATGCATCCGGTTGGGCTCCTCTCACAGTTGCTTCTGCAAAAGGTCATATTGAAGTTATGAAGGTATTGTTAGAATATGGATCGAACCTGGAGGAACGTGATGCCACAGAAGCTACACCATTGATTATAGCTGCTATGAATGGAAAGAAAGAGTCTGTTGTGTTTCTACTTGAAAATGGTGCAGATAAAAGTGCTAAAAATAAATTTGGATTCAGTGCGAAACAATTTGCGGAGAATAACGGATTCGCAGAAATATCGGATCTTCTCAAATGAAATTATGAAGATTGCTTCAAACTTTTTTTCCCGTATCAGTGAAAATCGATGAATCTCTTTTAAGAACTCGAAGGCATGCATCAACTACTTCTTCCGGAAATAATTTTCCGCGTCCTGCAGTTATTTCATTAATAGCGGATTCCATTCCAAGTGAAGCACGATAAGGTCTGTGTGATGACATCGCTTCAACAATATCGGCAACACCAACGATCAAAGCCTCCAGCAGTATCTCATCACCTTTAATTCCCTGGGGGTAACCGGATCCATCAAGTTTTTCATGATGTTGCAGGACGATTTTTGCTATGGGCCATGGAAATTTTATATTTCCCAGAATATCAAACCCGGAGCGAGAATGTTCCTTAATGATTTCAAACTCAATATCGCTTAAAGTTCCTGGCCGACTTAATAATTCCGATGGCACATTAATTTTACCAACATCATGAATCAAAGCTGCCAGCCTTATACTATCAATTTTTGTTTGTGGTAATCCCATTTCATCTGCAATGGCGATAGCAAGCAGGGCTACTCGTTTTTGATGACCATCTGTATAAGGATCTCGTTTTTCAATTGCTCTTGCAAGTGTTTCAACTGTTTGTTCCAGTAACTCGGTAACATGTTTTCTCTCTTTTTCCAGAGCCTGTTGTTGAAAATGTACCTGCGAACTTTTAACAATTGCATCAATCAATTCATTCGTATCTACGGGTTTTCGAACATATCGATCAATTCCAATTTCAATGGCTCTCATGAAATAGTCAGTTTCATTATAAGCAGTGACAACTATTACCGGTATATCCGTACTGATTTTTTTTATATGTCCGGCCATTTCCAGGCCATCCATTATTGGCATTCTAACATCAGTAACAACAACATCATAGCTGTTTGTTTTGAATTTTTCGAGGCCTTCTTCACCATTTGATGCTGTGTCGACTCTATCAAACCGTCTTTGCATAAAACGGGAGAGGCTTGCTCTAACAAGGTCTTCATCCTCCACATAGAGAACGCTAAGTGTTTTAAGCATTTCTTTGGAATTGTCTGATGGCGAAGTATTCATAATTATACCTGTTGATTAACTGCAGCGTGTGATAAAAATATCTTTGCTGTCTATATGACGGTTCAATCCTGAATAAAATTTGAATTCTTCATTCATTCTCTATTTAGATGGTCAAATATCATGAATAATGTTTGGGATGAAAACAGGTTTTTTAACTTAATGATCACATTTTTCCTGAGAAGAGAACGAAATACCAATCCTCTTACTGTATTGTTTCTATAGGTAATACAAGCGGACTCTAGAGAAATAAGCCGGATTAAATATCCGGCTTATTTTGTAGTGTTTTCGAATAGAAAGAAATTTCTATTTCTGATCCAGAGTTCACCTCTAAGCTGCTTTATGGTGTGCATGATGTTCTTTTTTCTTTAATTCAAACAATGCTCCGGAGCTGGCGAACGGGGAAGCAATTCTTTCCCATCCTTTTTCTATCAAGTTTCCAGCCAGTACCAGAACTGCCAGGGTGATTGCTGGAAATGCTGCTTCGATTCCCTGTCCGGCGCCAAGGTGAGCTCCAGTTGCTCCCGCATATATCAATGCTAGAACTGTGGAGCTAACAACACGGTAGGGCTTTACCCACAACCCGATCACTGCAAGAACCTCAATAACACCGATAACTCTGGCTACTCCCAGAGTCAGGTTTAGAGATGCAAAATTTTGTTCTATCATTTCAGGACCCAGAATTTTCATTCCGCCCAGACCAAGCATAACTATGGATACCAGGCCAAAAATGATGTGTCCTGAATATTTTCTGTACAGGTTCATTTTCTGTACCTCCTTTACTACCAATATAAGAATGAGACTCAAAATCACATAATGAAAGGGCGTAAAAAATATTGAAGAATATATATTTTCTCATTGGAAAAACGAACAGTATGGAAATATATTATTGAACAGGTAGGATCTATGTTTTCAGAAACACTTCAAAATCGATTGAGAGAATCACTGGAAAAGAAGAAGCAGGACGGGACATTTAAGCAGGAACGTATTATAACGTCATCGCAACAGGTTGAAATTCAGCTGGAAGGGAATGAACAATTTGTCCTGAATTTTTGTGCAAATAATTATCTGGGGCTGGCAAATGATCCGGAAATTCTTGAGGCTGCAAGCACTGCTCTGAATCATTTCG
>JBNKQE010000108.1:0-13168 GCA_050295715.1 Leptospirales bacterium | reverse complement strand
ACCAATCATTCGAATTTGTTCTTTCATACAAATCAGTGTATAAAAAGTTCAGAAATTCCCGGATAATTCAAAAAAAATCGGCCGGTCACAGAGGGTTGTATTCCTACAGCAAGACCAAATAGTCAAGTTGAACCTGGCTTATCAGACTGATGGGAGACAATGATTAATCTTGAGGAGAGTCCGAAATTAAATTCTCTTTCGATGCCTCAAAATCACACCGAATATCCAGTGATCTCACCGAAAGGCTCCCTTTACCCGTATAATAAGTTCTTACTTCAATCTCATATCCGGCTTCATCCCTGTTTATTTCAAACTTTCTTCTGTCAGGAGTGTCATTTGCACTGGTAGAGTATATTTCACCACTGTCGACTGTCCGATTTAGATAAGGAATATAGATATCCCATTTTCCAATAACTTCATTATAATCTCCGGATTTAACAGTATCCAGATCAAGAATATAACTTCCGTAATCCAATCGCACGTAAGGTCCAAATGTAAGGAATCCTGGTTTCGTTATTCCCTCCAGAGCCTGACGTGCACCATTCACATCTTTCCCTGTAATCGATGGCAGACTGGACCCACTCCATTTTCCTTCGTTACAGTATCTCGTTGTTAAATCATTCGAGTATAGATTTTTCGCCACTAACACAGTGACAACGAACACGAACATCAATATATTCATTCCATAGAAATACTCTCGACGATATTTTTTCGCATATGCAAACCCGGTAAGAATCATAAATATAAATGTTAGTATATATACAATATTAATCGAATAAATCAAAAACCACTCTTCGCTGTAAAAAGCAGGCATATACTCGTTCAAAAATGGGAAAAAAGAGATGTAGGCCTCCTGACGTATTAGATGAACCATCCCGTCATTTGTGATAATATTATAATATGGAAACCTCTCTACAATACGATATATAATAACTAAAATATTACTCAAAATACCTGTTCCGATTATTATATATGCCAACCTCCATTTGTCCTTCATTGCACTAACCAATCCTGATAAAGCAAACGGTATAATAATTACAGTCCCACTCCAGGCAAAACGCCCAACAAAGGAATACCCTCCGTAAAAATTTGTATGCGCTGCATTTGGGATCATTAATGAAAGATAGAGAAGAATTAACAGTAACGAAATCACTCCTGATTTTTTCATAAATGGAATCAGGTATATGAAAGCAAAAATAAATAAATAATTCTGCAGCAATAATCCCTGAGATCTATCCAGGTGCAGACCTAAAAATACCAACAGAGTCTGATCAATGGATCCCAGAGCAGCAGAGTTGTATGGTCCGGAGATATTACCAAACGCATACTTATTATAGAACCCAAGCATCAGTAGTGACAGGAATACTCCGGATGCGAAAAACACTCCTTCAGAATACTTTATATATGTTTTGAACCACAACCATATAAAAGCGATGGCCAGTATGACAGCAGCAACAGCATATTTCAGGTGCAGCCACGGTAATAGAGTGACCATAAGGAATGCGAGATACATCACGTATTTATTTCCCTTTTTCCTATCAATGTATATTTCCAGTATATATACAACGGGAACAAAAATGAACAGACCACCGATTAAATCCGGGAATATCTGATTGGCAGCCTGAATGAATGGAGGTCCAATAATCAGACCTGCTACGGAAATTATGCGATAGACTTCATTATCGCTGATACGTGAAGATAATCTCCAGGAAAAGTATACAAGCAGACTGCTTATCATTACCATAAAGATTCTAATAGCGATTACTCCTCCAAAATAGTAGGGCAAGGCAAATAATAAAGGTAATCCAGGACTGTGAACACTGAAAAGACCATTGGGACCTTCTATCGCATGTGTATTTTTTTCAGAGGGTACAGCATTGACCGATGCAAGTCCTGGAGCATAAATCTTTTTAGTTCTAAATTCTCTGATGTATGCATTTCGAGTATCAAGTGAAACATCATGTATTATACTGTCAGCCATAACAATATAATGTGTTTCATCACCTGTCACGCTGTACCATCCCTTCCTGCTCCATGTCGCAAGTGTGAGCAATGATAAAAATGTGTATGCAATCCAGAGTAAAATTGCAGGTCGCATGAATATCCGATTAAATATTTTCAATATGCTACAATTATTCTCATATATTTTTGTGACAGATTCCGGAAATTTCGACAATTTTTCCAGGTAATAATCTTATTGATGATGTAAATGTGCCCATCCTGTTCAAGAATTTGCATCCAGAGGGAGCAAGCAACGCTTTTGATTCATGACTTCCCATAGTTATCCGAAACGAACCATCATTTTCCCATGTAATCTCATCATTTTCAAAATAAATTCTACCAGTCCCCGATGATTTGAATATTGCCATAGAAGAGTAGACTGGAGGATACAATAACTGCCCACCAGAAATTCTTGCGTTATCTATATATGTTTCCGAAAATGATATGTCGCGAAATTCCGGAATTAATTCGCCTCCGGACAATGCAGGAAAATAATAATTCTCGTTGCTGTTTTCCACTGAAATAGTCTGTTTATTGCCCTCCCATTCAATTGAATAAACTTGAGGTTTTCCACTGGCAGTCTGGCCAGGAAATCTTATTTCATAAACCGCATACCGCAATCCATTGTTTCCGGAATAAACTGGAATGCTTGCTTCATGTCTTAACCAGCGAATCATTTTCGTATCAGGTATTTCGGGGATTCCCTCATAAGCATAGGCTCCCTTTCCCATAAATAAGAAATATAAAATCCATAGCAACAGTCCAATAAATACAATGATCCTACCGACCATTCTCATACCAGATACTTTTATAGTTTCTGTGGATAACTCAGGATTGTATGCTCCAACCAGTGATCCCCAGAATAAAACAAATCCAAATCTAACGGGATATGTGTAATCAACCTCCTGAACAAGCATAACAAGTAGAGTTGCGAATGCAGACAGAAAAAATAACAAGGCTCCTCCTGACAAAGATTTCAGATTAAGATAGGCTCGTTTCGCAATTAGCCCCATTACAAATACAATTGCCCCACCCTGTATTAAACCAAGTTCAACAAACAATTGAACAAAATGATTATGCGCTGAATCAAGGACAAATTCAAGTCCTGTTACCCTTGCCATTCTTGTAATGGAAAGGAACCAGGAAGCGTAACCCTCTCCGCTCAATGGATGTTTCAGAAATATTTTCCAGGCAGACATCCATATTTCAATTCTTGGCCAGGAAATTGAAAACGGGTCACGATTCCATTCAAGGCCTGCCAGACTTAGAATACTATTAATTATATCAAACTTCCAGATAACCAGAACGAGAACCGATGTAACAAGTCCGGCAAACAATAACCAGATACGCCGCTTCTGTGCACTGAAAAAAAAGATTACAATAATGATCGAACCCAGAATCAAAATGAAACCACCGCGTTGCTGTGTTAACATGATTCCTGCTGCTATTAGAAATGATGCAAGAAATGAGAATATTCTATGCAGATGTTTTAATGAAAAAAAGGTCCCGTATACAGTCAGTGAGAAGGAGGGGACCAGATAAGGCCATATCCAGCTCGGATTCGGGAAAAAAAATGCAAATCTTGACTTCCCGTAGTAGCTCCAGAATAACCAGGGAAGCAGTTGATCCTTACCAAGGGCAATCATTACCAAACCCAAAATATTATGAATAACTGCAACGAGAACAACCACGGACCATAATATATGACGTCTATCGCGTCCGCTGCGAGATATATAGAATCCTGTAATTCCAAGAAGCAATGCGACAATCAGTGATAAAATATTCCGTAAACCGTAATTCTGGTTATAGGCCGAGTGAATAAGACATTCCATTTGAGCTGGCAATGGATCCAATGATAAACAGGGAGTCCAGAATGATCCGGATAAGTGAAACAGTGAAACTACAGCTCGCGGCAGGACTGTTAATAAGACTGCAATAATTACAATAAGAATGTATGATTCTCTGGAAAATCTCCCATTATTCAGGAGCAAACAGTTTTCCTGTGAAATTGTAATCCAGATAAGACCACTGGCTGTCAGCGCTATTGCATAGGGCAATAACGGTGAAATCCAATCCGGATTCAATCCCAGAAATAGGAGTGAAAACAACAAGGAAAACAGGAAGGCTCCAATCATATAATTCCTGAAATGTTGCATTCATAATTCTCCCTTAATTATTTTAGAAAACTGAATTATGTCCACGCGAATCAATATCAATTTTCATAATATTCAATCTGCCAAAAGAGTGTAAACAATTAATTCTCTCAATACGAATCCTCACATTATATAAAAAAAATTCGCAGCGCCTGCTAATTCTTTTTATATGACCAATAAAATGTTGACCGGTTTGACATTTCTTTTACAACGTTAACGCATATGAACATACGATAGACTCCACAAAAATATATAATTGTACCGCTTTTTCTTACAATTCTTGTCCCCTGCAAAATTGATATTATCAAATACCGGATAACCGCATCGATATGGCACCTGCTTATCTGGACGATCGCACTCTATATATTCGATCAGTAGAGGAATTGATAGACTTTGATTGGATCTATATTAAAGGCTGTCCCAAAACAGCCTCTTGCAACACACGATGTGTTGCTACCCGCGAAATTTCGTTGGAAATTGAGCAAGGGTGTGAGCGATTTGGGATCGTTGCTTCCAAATCGCGTCCGTCGTCCCAAACACCATGAAGGGTTTTGGGACGACTTCTTATTATAACATTCAGGATTTTTATCCTTTTCCATATTCCGCATATCTTTTTACATTGTCTTGCAAATAATCCTGCTGACATTATATTAAAGCTGATGGAAATGGGTTTACTTTTCTATAATTAATGATATAATAATATATTGATTCACTTTTTTTGCAGGAATTTATTACCATGAGTCCAGAAGAACATAACAGTATAAAAGAAAGGATACAGGCCGAAATAGAACAACTGTCAATTGAAATTGATTCCCTATCGGATGCCTCCAATCCGGTAGAACCCAATGTTTCTCTGGGAAGATTGACACGTATGGATGCGATACAGGGAAAAAGTGTCCGTGAAGCCAGCTTGAATAGCAACATTGAGAAGAGAGAGAAATTAAGGAAACGACTGCTGGAAATAGACAGGAATGATTTCGGGAAATGTATTAAATGCGGTGAGCCAATTCCGGTAGCCCGATTGCTCTATATCCCTGAGACCGATACCTGCGTCAACTGTCAATAAATATGGATATTCGTACACTCTACATAGTTCTGAGTTCCATCTCACTCTCATTTTTAATAGTAACATCGGTTGTGCAAAGGCAGCTTCGTTCCTATGCTGGATCCCGTTTCTGGATTGCAGGAAGCGCAGCAATTACAATCGGAGACCTGCAGGACCGA
Source organism: Leptospirales bacterium (assembly GCA_050295715.1). Classification (GTDB taxonomy): domain Bacteria; phylum Spirochaetota; class Leptospiria; order Leptospirales; family Leptonemataceae; genus JBNKQE01. The sequence goes on along the minus strand of JBNKQE010000108.1, from coordinate 7,790 downwards.
ATAGTTGTTGTAAATCTGGAATTTGGATTCCTGTGGATCCCCATAGCCGGAACTGTAATAAGAAACATATTAAGCAATGCAATTAAGTTTACTCCCACTCAGAGAGTTATCAAAATTGATATTATTGAAGAAAGCAACAATACGACTATCAGTATATTTAACAGTGGAAATGGATTTGCCGAAAAGACCTTAAAAAGTATACATGATCAAATAATCCATTTCGCAGAAAATTTTTCGCCATCGATCAATGAGAAATTTTATAAATCAATTATTTTATCACAGTAAAATTTTTATGCCACTAATTTGAAAATTATCCACAGGATGAACTATTAATCATTTATTGCGGACTGAGCGATTCTTACATTTCTTTGTAAAAGTAAGTGGCGATAGAAAGCGCGTATATAATTTTGAACAATAAATGAAAACCCTGAATGAATTAAAGCATATCTTTGGAATCAAAGAGTTCCGAGCCTCACAAGAACAAATCATAAACGATGCACTCAATGGTGAGCACTCCCTTGTTATTATGCCTACCGGAACCGGTAAGTCTCTTTGTTATCAGATTCCTGCATTTACACTGGATGGTATGACAGTCGTAATATCCCCGCTTGTCGCACTTATGCAGGATCAGGTTGAAAAACTCCAGAGTAAAGGGCTGGATGCTGTCTACATAAACTCTCTTCTTTCGAAAAGTCAACGGCTGAACAGATATGACGGGCTGAAGCAGGGTAAATATAAAATTGTATATATCTCACCTGAAAGATTCAGAAAAGAAGACTTTGTTGAAGCCATAAGGGACCGCAAGGTTACACTTCTGGCAATTGACGAAGCTCATTGTATCAGCCAGTGGGGACATGACTTCAGACCTGACTACACAAAAATTGCTGAGTTTCGCAAGATTCTGGGTAACCCGATTATTATGGCACTGACTGCCACGGCCACTCCGGCAGTTCAGAGTGATATAATACAACAGATGGGATTTAAAGCGGATGAGTTAAATGTATATAATGATGGGATATGCAGACCAAACCTCTGGCTGGGTGCCAGTGATCATATAGCACAACAAGAAAAGTTTGATGCAATATTGAAAGAGTTGCTTGATAATAATGATATAATAACCGGGAAAAAACAGGGAAGTATTATTGTATATTTTAATCTCATTAAGAATCTGGAGCAATTCAGCCACTACCTGGATACAAAAAAAATTTCGCATGATTACTATCATGGGAAACTGCCTCAGGATAAGCGTAGAAAAATTCAGCGTGATTTTCTAACTTCAAAAAGCCGTCTCCTTCTTGCCACGAATGCCTTCGGAATGGGAATCGATAAACCTGATATTCGTGCAATTTATCATGGAGAACTCCCTGCTTCTCTGGAGGCCTATTACCAGGAAATCGGAAGAGCGGGCCGTGACGGACTTCCCGCAAGATGCGAAGTATTTTACTGCCAGGATGATCTTGCTGTTCTTATGGATTTTATAGAGTGGCAGAATCCTGACACTGGATTTATTAAGAATGTGTACCGGGCATTAAAAACATTAAATGAAAGCCCAACATCGCTTACTTACGAAGAACTCCAGGAGCGTGTTGTCCATAAAAATCGTGGCGATCATCGCCTGCAGACAGTATTGAATCTTTTCGAAAGATATGGCATAACGGAAGGAAGTCTTGAAAGCGGTGAGCTGCAGGTTGTTCAGGATTTATACGGTGACCTTGTCTCAAAAGAAGCTATGGAGAATAAAAAAAAGAATTCACTTCAGAGACTCTATCAGATGCTGCAATATCTTAAAACAGAAGAGTGCAGGCGTGAATTCGTTTATGATTATTTTGAGGCGACTCTACCCTTCTGTAATAATTGTGATAGATGCGATCAGAAATAAGATTCAAATGAATGTTATTTCCCACAACGTATTAAGGCTTGAAAAGTATTTATCCTGAACTATACCAACACAAAAAAAGCAGGACCTCCATCATGAAGTACTCCTGCTTTTTAATTTAAAGTCAAAAAGATGCAAAATCTGAGTTCAGTATCTATAAATCTCCATTCAGTCTTTACTGTACTGAACTGTTAAGCGCCTAAAACAGAGTCGCAATTATATCAGCTAAAGCATGGAAGCTCTTAAACGCTAACTCAGTTATATCCATACTTACTGATTGTGAATCGACCTTAATAATCGGAGCTATCACAAGCGCCACAACACTCATAAGTTTGAGAAGAATATTCAGTGAAGGACCGGATGTATCCTTAAGAGGATCGCCGACCGTATCTCCTACAACGGCAGCTTTATGAGGATCGGAACCCTTTTTATACAGCTTTCCGTTAATCTCAACACCGCTTTCAAACATCTTCTTCGCATTGTCCCAGGCACCGCCGGCATTGGACTGAAAGATCGCCATAAGAACACCGGCAACGGTTACTCCGGCAAGTAGTCCACCCAGACTCTCCGCTCCAAAAACAAGACCCACGATCACCGGGGTTGCGATTGCCAGAATACCTGGAGCAACCATCTCTCTAATTGCAGCTTTCGTTGATATGTCGACACACTTTGCGTATTCAGCCTTTCCCTCTGCTGCCTGAAAGATCTCAAGGTCTTTACCTTTCATTTTACTCAGATCATCTTCGTATTTCTTCATGACCTCAAGAGCAGCTTTCAGGGCCGGGATTTCGGAAAACTGACGACGTACCTCGTTAATCATATCCATAGCAGCGCGTCCCACAGCTCCCATAGAGAGTGAAGAGAAAAGGAAGGGCAGCATACCACCGACAAAGAGGCCCGCCATAACATGAGGATTGGCAACATTAATAACGGAAATATTTGCCTGTTTCATAAAAGCGGAAAACAGAGCAAGCGCCGTCAAAGCTGCTGAAGCAATTGCAAATCCCTTACCGATAGCGGCGGTAGTATTTCCAACCGCGTCCAGTTTGTCAGTTCGTTCTCTAACTTCGGGAGGGAGCTCAGACATCTCCGCAATCCCTCCTGCATTATCCGCTATTGGGCCATAGGCATCGACAGCAAGTTGAATACCGGTATTGGCCAGCATACCAAGAGCGGCAATAGCAATCCCGTAAAGTCCTGCAAAGTAGTAAGCTCCCACAATTGAAGCCGCGATAACAAGAATTGGAAGAGCTGTTGACTGCATACCAATTCCCAGACCGGCGATAATATTCGTAGCAGCTCCCGTAGTTGATTGCTTTACGATATTAAGAACCGGCTTTTTCCCTGTTCCCGTATAGTGCTCGGTTATAAATCCAACAGCAACACCGGCCACAAGTCCAATAATCGTCGCGTAAAAAATTCCAAGTGAAGAATACTCTTTAAGAATCTCACCTGCCGCATTCAGCTCCACCCACTTGGATGGAAGAATTGTGGTGATTGCAAAATAAGAAGCAACTGTCATGAGCGCTGCAGCAACCAGTTCTCCAACATTCAGAGCCATCTGGGGATTACCTCCCTCCTTTACCCTGACAAAAAAAGTTCCTATAATTGATGAGATTATTCCCAATCCCGCCAGAGTCAGAGGAAGAAAAATGGCACTGAAGGGGCCTACAGGTGCATTGGCTGCATCCATAGCAGGAATAAAAGCGGCACCAAGAACCATGGAACCGAGTATGGAACCAACATATGACTCAAAGAGGTCAGCGCCCATACCGGCAACATCTCCTACATTATCACCCACGTTATCAGCAATGGTAGCCGGGTTGAGAGGATGATCTTCAGGGATACCTGCTTCCACTTTACCCACCAGGTCAGCTCCGACATCGGCTGCCTTTGTATAGATACCACCACCTACTCGGGCAAAAAGTGCAATGGAAGAGGCTCCCAGGGAAAAACCGGAAATCACGTTCATAACTATATTAGCATTGGCCTCACCGGGAAACATCACCGAGTAGAGTACAAAGAGTGAACCAAGGCCAATCACGCCCAGTCCGACTACATTCAGACCCATTACCGATCCGCCGGCAAAGGCCACCGAAAGGGCGCTGGCAAGACCTGTGCGGGCCCCATTTGCAGTTCTGAAGTTGGCCTGGGTAGCTACTTTCATCCCCAAAAAGCCGGCAAGAGCCGAAGCAAAGGCGCCCACAATAAAGGAGAGAACCACGATGGGATGTGAACTTTCTGTGCTGGCTGTAACAAACAGAAGAATGGCCACGGCAACAACAAACCAGATGAGCACCTTATACTCAGCCCTCAAAAAAGCCATAGCCCCATCTGAAATATATTTTCCGATTTTCACCATCTTATCAGTACCGGACTCCTGTTTAAGAATCCAGGTACTGCGCCAGAAAGCAAACAACAGAGCAAGTACACCCGCTCCGATTGTGAAATATACAAGATTCATCTCTTTCTCCTTCCACGTTTTTCCTTTGTATAATTGCCAAAAACTCCGAATAACTATTAGGGTAACGAGGATTCACACCTCTTCCCCTCCAGAAAATGATTCACCCTGGAAACATGACTGAATGGGCCTAATTTTTAACAATAATAGAGTGCACCGGAAATCAGTATTTATCCCGGGCGGACTGGCCCTTTCGGGACTTGCTCTACATTTGCTGGTTACTGGAGTTTTGAGCGGACAGGAGACACGTGAACATCCGAGGCTGGATCTAGCTGAAAAATATTACTTTTCAGGAGATTTCGAACGTTCACAATATCACCTTACCATCTCAGAAAGAGACGAAAAAAGTCTGCTCAGCAATAACGCAAAGTACTACAAACTAAAGGGATTCATGGCATTTTCGCAAGGAGAATTCTACAGGGGGGAAGACTTCCTGCAGATGAGCCTCAAAACGAAAAAAGACGGAGGATTGCTGTACTTACTGGGAACTCGGAGACTACAGGCCTGGGATATTGAGGGAGCCAGAGAGTACTTTGAAGAGTATATAAAGCTCGGTCTTGAAAAACCGGAAGAACTGATCGGGGAGAAAATACAGGTAAAATGGCTTCCGCTATCCTGTCAGAGACGGGAAAATCAATTGTTTACCGGTAAAAATTGGTGGCTGGCCTTTCAAAATCCGGAAAACATCCAATCTTTCCGGGAAAGCGGTATCAGGATAACGCTGCTGCCGGTGGTTGGATATCTGTACTACGTCCTGTCACCTCCCGATGAAAAGAAAAAATCCAGGGAACTCTACCAGAAGAGTCAGGAGTTGTGGCTCAATACATTGAAATCCTCTCCTCTGAACAACCTCATACTGAATCCGGATTCAAGTAAATCATACGAAGAATGTATTGCCTCCTTGAATGCTAAGAGTCATTCATACAGCAGTGATACAGTGCTGCTATTAAGAATCCGTATGCAGCATATGGGTGATCTGCAAAGCACATTTCGCGCCGGGAACGAATTTCTAAAAATGGACAGACCGGTCTATGCTTTGCATGCCTATAGAAAATCACTTCAGCTGGCAGGATTCCCGGAAGTATTCTATGAAGAAGGATCGAGAGACTGGTTTATAATCATACAAATATTACATGAACTGGGAAGCACGTACAGACAATTGAACAGGCCGCGTGATACGCGGATTATAGAGGAATTGGCGGGGATATTGAGAACCTGTATGATTGAGTATACGTGCGATGATCCAGAGGTCCTTCGGCAAAAGTTATTAAATGCTGCAAGACTCGACAGACAGAATCGGGAAGGTCTTGTATTACTTTGTTCTCAAAATAAGGATGAGACCTCAAAGAGAGTGGCTCACTACAAAAGTCTTCTCAAGCAAAGAGATGAAGAGTGGAATGTAAGAGAAGCCCTCATGTTATGGAAAAATTATCAATAAATAGACCGGACGAGTATTCGCCGCCTTTTAAAGCGGCGAATAGCGGGCTTCTCCGGGCTCCGCTATCGCTCCGGTCCTGTTGATGCAAATACTTCGAAAGGCATAAGAACTCAGCCACAGGACTCCCCTGCGGGGACCCTTCGCATCCCTCTCGCGAAGAACAGGCGACCTGTAAAATTAAAGTCGCCAGTTCATACTAAAACTGAATTTACCGCATTATCGGATTTTCAGAAAAAGCAAAATCCTATCGTCTTTTCTGTATAAGCCCCAGGAGGAATAGAAGAACTATCGCACCTGCAGTTGCCATAACAAGCTTTCCAATCAAACCATAAGCGCCAAGGCCGACAATCTTAAACAGAAAGCTTCCCAGAAACGAACCGAGAACTCCCACCACAAGGTTACCCACAAGGCCAAAGCCGCTCCCTTTGAGGATCTGACCGGCCAGCCATCCAGCAACCAGACCGATAAGGATAAAAAATAGAATTTCCATGGGTATACAGTATTCGGACGTCCGATAAAGTCCAGTTACTTTTGTATCATCCAACTATTCATGATGGCCGGGCCACTCGTAAGTGCCTTCATTTGATTCATAGCTTCCAAATGCTTCTAATTACCTTTTTCAAACATCATCATCCCAATGTTCTTTACTCAATTAGAATCTTTCAATTTATAAATAATATATGTATCATTTCTATAAACAACAACAGCTCCACCGGATTCCACAATTCTTGAAAGATTGAAATTAGCAGCACTGGTTACTTTTTTATTTATTACTACATACCCGGATTTCATAAATTTTATAATATCAGCCGGATTTTTATTTACCCCGTCAAAAATCGCCCTGACGTTAATATATTTGTTAACGTCATACCCGTATGAGTACACCGGATTGAGCCCAAAGGGATATCGAAGCTGCGGAGCATAGTAAAAAAAATAGGGGAAATCCGGCCAGTGCAGAACAACCCGTGTTCCCGGGTCCAATTTGGTTTCAAGCCATAAAGCAGCCTGTTTCGCATCAGTTGGATTATTGAGTTGCCCGTGCACTCGATTTCGTATATATGTCTGTGGAATCGAAAAAAATACAATAGATAGTAATAAAATCACCGCACCACTCACAGTTGTAAGTCGTATATTTTTTTTAACTTCATTGAGATCGGGCATCATAACTGCGCTGAGTAAAACCAGAAGAGGTACGCCGTATTCAATAAATTTAGTAGAAAGAGCCGATAGAAGTAAAAACAAACCGGCCAGCAAAAAAAGTGCTTCAGAGAATAGATCCCTTCTTGAGTTGTTTTGTAGTAAATATACGAAAAGAAAGGTAAATCCGGGAACCGCAAAAGTGACAATAAACAATCCCATGTCTGGCGGAGACCATTCAGCAATTTTTTCGAGTCCACGCGGTCCCATAAAATGTACAAGAAATTCATAATAGAATCCCTTAAACTGATAGGGAAACGAATGATGCACAATAATTGCTGATGCAAGTCCCGCTAAAGAGAATGCCGGCAGTTTATAATCTTCACGAATTCCATCTCTGAAATAATTCAGCGCTATATAAAAAAGTGAAAAAATGGCTATCAATGGAAAGCCAGTATAAGTCCACACAGAGAGAAATGATATGGCAAAAATTGGCCATTTTCTACGATTCTGATAAAATATAAATAAGCCAAAAATAATGCCGAGAAAGACCGTTACTCCCCTGCCAAATAAAAGACGTCCCGTAAAAATCGGCGAGGCAGCTATATAGACAATTACAAAAAATAACCTGTAGTTCGTCTCACGGATTTTTAGAAATTGATATAAAACTCCAGCCGAGATAGATAAAAATGTTACGATGGCAATTCTCATCCCTGTAAGCGGATCGCCAGCTATAAATACAAAAGGGACTGAAAGATAATGAAATAGAAAGTGATAATCAACATACCTGAGAGCATGAAATGAAAAAAACATCTCCGGCAGCGAATAGATGTAACCTTCCTCAATGATTTTTCGGACTATGCCCGCATGAAAATATA
>JBNKQE010000107.1:0-13196 GCA_050295715.1 Leptospirales bacterium | reverse complement strand
TCCGGTGGGCAGCAATCCGGTGGCCAGCAGTCCGGTGGGCAGCAATCCGGTGGGCAGCAGTCCGGTGGGCTGGTCATTCCTGACTTACCTGGAGTGAAACCGGACTACAAAAAGGGAGATCCAGAGCAGGAAAAACAGAGAAGTAAACCGGAAAGTATCATTCAGATTGATGATCTATGAGTCCGGTTCACTGATAGATTGAAATGGAGAATGAGTGTTCAGACGGGAATTCTTTTTACCGATACTTTACATTGAGTCTCAGAAAACATTGAATTTCAAAGTCAGCAATCATGCAAAGAAACATCAGATCAAAATACACTTTTAATACCCGTAGTCGTTCTTCGGAAAAGAGCGATAAAAGGCCTTTATGGATGCTTATCATTTTACTGGAACTGGCAATTCTTGCGGGAGCCGGTATCTATTTTGCCGGGGAAAATGGTGTTTTCAGCAAGGGATTCGGATTCTGGGGTGATGCTGAAAGCGAGGTCTCGGATAGAAAAAGAGCATCCGAGAGCAAAAATGGGGCTGAGAGTAATACAACTCTTAAAGAGACGAATCAAGGCGTATTGTCTGATACAAAAAAGAGCCTGGTGGAAGGTCAAACAGTAAAGAAGGATAACGTAGCACTATCGAACAGCGGTGCTCAGAAATCCTCCTCAACTATTGCAAAGAGAAGCAGTCATCACAAGAACTTCGCATCCACGCAATATCCCGAATCCGGTTCAGCGAAAGCAAACTCAGGCAAACTTACGAGTAAAAGCGACAGAGGTAAAACCGGCTCCTCGAAAGTATCAAGTAAAACGGCAAAATCAAAATCAACTGCTGGAAAGAGTATCTCGTATCCTCCGGTAAGCTCCTCGAAATCCAGCAGCGGTAATTCGACCGGTGAGAGGGATGTATCAAAAAAAACAGCCTCGAAATCTGCAGCAACACAGGAGCATCCGGAACGTAAGGACTCTACTGACAATATCTCCGGGAGTGACGGGGCAAAGAGAGACAAAAACAAATCTCTCAGCGATAAAGAAAGCAGCGGAAAATCGGATAAGAAGTCCGGAACTACTGAAACTACAGATACAACTAAAGAGAGCCAAAAAGAGGCGGCAAGCCTCAGTCATCCGGACAGTGAGAGCGGAAGTTCTTCGGCTGATGGTTCACATTCCGGGCTTTCATCGAATGCCGGTGACACAAAAGGTAAAGATATAAGCTCATCGGGCAGTGTCTCTTTAAGCGATGCCGAGGAGCAGTCGCGGGAGTCACGAACCACGGGAACGGATGAGGCGAAAGAGCTCCTTAAAAAAGGAATCGAGCAGTACAAAGCGAAGCGATTCGGCCGTGCTATAGAATACTTCAAAGATGCAGAAAAGGAGTCACCGGGCTGGGCGCCTCCACACTATTACAGCGGAAGAACCTACGAATCCCTCCGGAGGTTCAGCGACGCGGAGAAGGATTATAGAAAGGCCGTCGACCTGGACGATCGAAATGCCCTCTACTTCTTTTATCTCGGACAACTCTACTTCCGGCTGGAAAACTTTGAATCCTCGGCCCAGGCATTTCGTACGGCCTTTGAGATAGACGACCGGATGGCAGAAGCTGAGTTCAACCGGGGCGTGGCTCTCGAAAAGATGAACCGGGACAAAGAGGCCATTACTGCTTACTCAAACTCCATCAAAACAAGACCGGGACTGTGGCAGGCTTACCTGAATAAGGCCTTGATCGAAAAGAAAAGTCGTGTACTCGACAATGCACTCTCCACAATACGTGCGGGAATCAAAGAGAATCCCGAAGAGGCAGAGCTCTATTACCAGGAGGGGGAGATCCTGACGGTACTCAAGAGTTATAATTCAGCTATTCAATCCTACAAAAAGGCCCTCTCTTATCGTGTAGATTTTCCCGAGGCCTGGTACAATATAGGAATTCTTTACATTAGAACCGGAAATTCAGGCGAAGGGGAGCTGGCCCTTATTCGAGCCTCGCAGCTCAATCCTGAGGATCCGGCCCCCTTCTATGAACTGGGTAGACTCTACAAGTCTCAGAACAAACATATGAAGGCAATGGACTCTCTGGAGCGAGCGCTTACTATAAATCCGGAACATGCGGACGCCGCTATAGAGGTTATTCCGGTCTATATAGAGACAGGACTGAAAGATAGATCACTGGATCATGTTCGAAAGAGCATTTTGAAACATCAGGAGAATTACAGGCTGCAGTACAATGCGGGCCTTCTCTACAATGAAATCAGCATGAAAACGGAAGCCATTGAAAGCTTTAAGAAGGCGATCAAGGCCAAAGACAATGAACCGGCCCCCTACCTCTCTCTCGCTTCCACTTATAACGATTCGAAAGAGTATGACAGGGCAGCAAAAGTCTATAGTGCAATGCTGCAGAGAATCCCCGACTCAGCGGAAGGGCACAGGGGACTGGGCTACCTGCTCTACTTTAGACTCAACAATAGAGAAGAGGCCAGGGTTCATTTCAAGGAGTATCTCCGTCTGGAACCGAAAGCCAGTGATGCAAAAGAGATCCAGGGCTACATAGACTCCTGATCACTGTAATTTCCATAAGTCACGCTCTCCACTGTTTCTTCATCACTACCTTTCGGAGCCGGCACCCGGCCCTGCGGATCCAGCCCTGCCCTTGTTGAATAGAAAATTCTGGTCAAGGCGTCCCCGGCTTCCAATCATGGCCTCCGTTGGATGGAGATTCCAGTCTTTGAAAAGCAGAGTCTCAATCCAGAGGGGAGTGCATCGGATATGAAAGTAAATATTCAGGACAGGGCCGATCAGGTCATCGGAAAGAGCCAGGGCGGAAAGGATATCCATCTCTATATTCGTGGAAGCGGAAAGCTGCCGGTTCTGCTTTTTGGTGGGGTGCACGGTGATGAGTCGGAAGGATTTCTCTTTGCCGAAAAACTGGTTGAAGAGATCGATGCAAGACATGTAAGCCTTCCGGAAGGTGTGCAGCTCTATGTCATTCCCAGAATGAATCCCGACGGATGCGAGGTCCTTCGCAGGACAAACCAGAGAAACGTGGATTTGAACCGCAACCTTCCCACACACGACTGGGTCGGGGATTTCAAAAATGTAAGATATTTTCCTGGAGAGAGCGCTGGAAGTGAGGCAGAATCCATTCTCACCGTGGATCTTATCGAGACAGTCGATCCGGCTACAATCATTTCTCTTCACAGCTATGAGCACGCCATGGTAAATTTCAACGGCGAAAGCGAAAACCTGGCAAACGCAATGTCCGAGAAAAACGGCCTCCCGCCAAAGGGAGATATCGGCTATCCGACTCCGGGAAGCCTGGGAACCTATGCTGGATGGGAGAGAAACCTTCCCACAATCACTCTGGAGTTTTTTCGTGGGGATACTCCGGAAAATATCTGGGAGACACAGCTGGACGGAGTTCTTGCCGGTATCTCATTTTACCTGGAAAATCCCATACCGCAGAGAAAGAAGATCTAATACTGATTAAATCCTAATTAGAGAACAAGATAAATCAACAAGCATTATTTCAAACAGGAACAATAGAATGTACGAAGAACTGGAAAAAAAGATCGAAGCACTTTATGAGAATCGTGAAGGCTTAAAAGAAAAAGGCGGCAAAGAGGCCGTTCTTGAAACCGTTGCCCTTATCAATGACGGAAAGCTCCGTGTAGCCGAACCCGTAAAACAGGGAGATTGGAAGGTAAACGCCTGGGCGAAAAAGGCCATACTTCTCTATTTCGGAGTAGCCGAGATGAAGGAGATGAAGTCGGGTGATCTTACATTTTACGATAAGATCCCTACACGCACTGATCATGCGGAGCGCGGTGTTCGCGTTGTTCCCCACGCGATATGTCGCTACGGTGCCTTTATCGAAAAGGGAGCGATCATGATGCCTTCCTATATAAACATCGGCGCCTACGTCTCCACGGGAACCATGGTGGATACCTGGGCCACAGTGGGAAGCTGTGCGCAAATCGGAAAGAATGTCCACCTGAGCGGTGGAGTAGGAATCGGCGGTGTTCTGGAACCGCCTCAGGCAGGTCCCGTAATTATAGAAGACAATGCCTTTATCGGATCCCGTGCCATCCTCGTTGAGGGTGTAATCGTTGAAGAGAAGGCTGTAATCGGAGCCAATGTTGTAATCACAGCCTCTACTCCCATCATTGATGTAACCGGTCCCGAAGAGAAGATCATCAAGGGTCGTGTCCCCGCCGGATCTGTTGTTATCCCAGGGACTCGCATGAAAGAGTTCCCATCGGGAACCTACGGAACCCCTGCCGCTCTTATCATCGGAAAGCGCAAGGCAAGCACCGACGAGAAGACCTCCCTGGAAGATACCCTCCGCGAATTTAACGTAAGTGTATGATTCTTTCACCGAATTTCTCTGTTTCTCTGTGTTTTTTACCACGGAGAAGCGGAGGAACAGAGATTTGTGATATGTGGATGGATGTTTTATTGTATCCCGGGGAAGTTTTAATGATGCGGCGTCTGTTGCGTTTTTGAATTTTCAAAACATTGATAATTTGTATAAAAATAGTAGTATATTTTTTTGTTGTCATGTTAACAACTTAAGGTAAAATGTCAGTAAAATTGGTTTTATTGATGTTCAGCTTTTATGGAAAGGAATACGAATTGGCTGCGTCGTGAGTATCACACGCCCGGTCTGCAGGGTAAAGGGATTCTTTTTGCTCTTGTCGTAGCTCTCTTTGGTTTTGGTTCCTGCTCACCGAATACGGGAGACCTTCTTCCCGAATTAATCCTCCTTGATTCAATGAAACCGCCATTGTATAACATATCCGGGACGTTCGATGGCTTTCTAGGTCTTGAGCTACGTATTGAAAATAATGTATCCCATACACAGCCGTTGCGTGGGGATGATTATAATGAAATTATTGAGTATATGAATCCGACTGGAAACTGGGAAACGGCACCTGGTCTTTATACGGGAGATCTATACTCCCTGTCGATAAAGGATTACCCCCATGATCCTTCACAGTTATGTACATTTTCTGAATCAGAAGGACAGATAGAAAACGCAAATAAGACTGGAATAGTTGTTACATGCGAAGATGCATTCGCAATTTCCGGCAGCGTCGATTCTACGGTTAACGATGGACTCCTGGGAAGTGGATTGGCCATTGATCTGAGTGATTCAAGTGGCATTGTAGATAATCTCTCTATAAGCCCTGGAACTACAAGCTATCAGTTTACTACACCTGTGAGGTGCTCAGACACAGCAACCGTTACTTTTTCCGGACAGCCTACCAATCCCTGGCAAACCTGCAGCTTTCAGACTGGTGGGGCTTCAGCAAACGCCCCACCTACCTGTGGCAGTATTGTTGATCTTGGTGATCCTATCATTTGTTCTACCAATACATATTCAGTGACCCTGAACATGAGTAATGTAAGTTATACAGGCAACCTGGTCTATCTTAATGGTGCCGATGAGACCGCAGTCGCTGTGGGGAACAGCAGCGTTACCTTCCCCACCCTTATCAAAAGCAATAATAGTTACAATGTAACAGTGGTTCCACGAGCCGGTGAGTCATGCGCCATTGTGAATGGAAGCGGAACCATCACAAATTCCAATGTAACAGCCAGCATGAGTTGTTCGGCAATCGGGTATGTCATAGGCGGAAGTGTAATCGGGGCTGCTGGGAGCGGAGTTCCTCTTGAACTTACGATCAACGGTACTGTAACAGAAACGATGTCTGCGCTGACCGGTACATTTTTTTTCGACAGCGCAATGGCCAATGGGGATAATTATTCCGTTGCTATCACAGCTGACCCGTCCGGATATGTGTGCACATTCCCCGGAAGTGTTACCACCGTTTCCGGAGGTCCTGTGACCGGATCGGTAACCCTCCCCGATATTACCTGCACAACGGATAACCGTTTTGGATTTGCTATATTTGGAATTGCTATTTTCTAATTTTTTCAATGTTCAGGAGAATGATCATGAAAACAATACGTAATCACTGGCTTTATCAATCGGCACTCAAGGGCCTGACATTCGGTTCCATGGCAACGGTTGGTTTAATAAGCACTTCCCTTCTGGCAGTTACGGTGGCCGGGACCTGGAACACCTTTGCCAACGGGGAGATAATCGATGCGACCAGATTCAATGAAAATTTTACAGCATTGAAAACAGCAGTGGAAAGCATCCCAAACTGGTACAAGAATGGAACCACTGCCTACTATACGGACGGGTCTGTGGGAATCGGGACATCCAGTGCAACCAGCAAATTAGCCATCAGTGGAACCTCCACAGTAAATGGGATTACCCTGGGGAGCGATCAGACCTATCCAGTAAAATTGTATCATACTTCAGACGGATTGCAAATATATTCAAATTCTACGAGTTCAAAATTAAGATTTGGTTCTGTGGAGTGGATCGGGGATTGCGGAGCAAACTGCCTGCAAATCTCTGATAGTTTTGTAAATGTTGGTATTGCAATGACACCTTCAGGAACTTACAAATTGGAAGTCAATGGAAGTGCCGCTGCAACATCATTTACCAGTACGTCTTCTCGTGCTGCAAAGAACCGTATTCGTAAGCTCGATGGTCGAGATGCTACGGATGCATTGATGGACCTGGAAGCAGTAAGATTCTACTACAATAATGATAAAAAAGAAGAGCATCTTGGTTTTATCGCCGAAGATGTTCCGGATCTTGTTGCTATTAATGACCGGAAACATCTTGCAGCCATGGATTTTACATCACTTCTTGTTAAGGTGGTCCAGATGCAGGAAGAACGGATTGCAAAGTTGGAAAAGGAAATCCAGAATTTGCAGAAGAATAAATAGAACGTTTATATCCCTGAATGAACACCCTGGAGTAACCGAACTTACCGACCCGCCAGACATTCTGTGTGAACTCTTATGTTTTACACAATCATTCCTTGAATCCTGGTTATTCTGTGACTCCTGTCCCCGGGATTAGCGGCAGGGCCGGATTTCATTTGAATGCGCACCGGTAAATAAATCAGTATGCCTCCAGTCGGAAGTTAGAACTGGAGGATTCCCCAGGTGCCGGGATTGTTGTATATGGTTCCTGTTGTGTAATCAAAAGAGTGCTGGGAGGTCGTGTCACTCTGGTCATCCTCGTTATTTCTAAAGGTAAAGCCAATCACTTTGCCGGTTGTAATGGAGCTCGCTGATATTCCCAGAGCCGTAAAGGGAATCTTGATCTCTATTTGCCAGGCAGTATCCGTATCGGTATTCTCAGTGCAGTCGAGCAGAGCCGGAATGCCTGCAGTGGTTGTGGTGCTGCAGATGCTCCCTGCTCCTCCAACGCCATCCCCAAGAACAACGACGGCCTCCTCCATGGGAGGTGAAAGCAACGATGGGTTCCAGACAGTTGAGTAGTCGGTTCCCGTCCCCTGCCCGTGAAACCAGTGATTTGTAGGAGAATAAACCGGTGATACAATCAGCTGGAAATCATTTGTATCCGGAAGGGATGCCCGATCAAAGTTCATATCAAGAAAGATCTCCACACTATCGTCCTTCCATGGCGAGGAGGATAAACTGTTTACAACAACATATTTATCGTCTCGTTTATAGAACAAGTAGAGGTTATCAGAATCATAGGCCAAACGCATATATCCGGATACTGTAAGATCCTGGCTATTGCTTATATCGGGGCTCTGGCTGTAGCTGTATGTGATGCGGGGCATGGAAGACCAGATACTCTCGTCATCGTATCCATCCACTGTGATAGAACCGGCCGTCACAGAACCGGGCTGGAATGATGTTGTCCCCACCATAGCCGATACCAGGCGGATTGGGCCATTATCTAAAAAGATTCCGTAATAATAGAGAGTGCCAGCACTTACTGCAGTGTCAGTAAATCCGACTGTGGTGGCTCCGCTGATCTGGGTCCCATCAGTGGACGACGTGGGAATTGAGGTGTTTCGAACAACAACAACATTGGATATTGTGCAGCCCGAGGGTAGGCTCCAGGTGGAGCTTATCGTATCGGGAGAAGTTGAAGTTGTTACGAGAATGGCTTCAGGTTGCGGGGATGTGCAGTCGGAACTGCTGTCGGTTTCTGCCAAAAGTTGATTGAGGAATAGAACACTCATGCCGGGTTTGGAATTGAAATTGCCGCAGGAGACGGTCAAAAGCAGGATCAAAATTACCGGAAACACCGGAAAATCCCGTAACCTCAAATGAATATCTGAATCCTGCCGCATGTATCTTAGTTAATATCTATAATCCTTTATCTACAATAATTTTTTTTATTTTGTATTAGTTTTATTAGGCATGAAACTTATAACCGAATCAATACCAGAAATACCAAACTCTTTTACAAGAACCGCGGTCACATTGGGTGAAAAAAATGCGGGAAGGTTCGGCCCCAGCTTGATATTTTTGACGCAAGGATGAAGCAAAGCAAGTAGAACAATAACCGCTTTTTGCTCATACTACACGATATTGTAAGATACAGGAAGGCTTCCGATATCCGTCCCCAGAGCCTCGGTAAGTCCCATGGCAATTTTTACAAGCAAGTAAGAGTCATTGCATTGGCCCCCGTCGAGAACCTCTGGCAGACCGGCTGTTTCATTCAGGGGAAGCTTATTATAGCGAAATTTGGGTAACCCGCTGTAAGAATCATTGTTTTGTTGGAGAGTGCTGAAGCGAAATCCGAATAATAGCTTCTCTCGTTTTGACGGTCATAACATCCGGTCATCACAACAAAATACAAAATCATCAAAGAAGCTGGAAACTGAGGCAATTGTATCGCATCAATTTCCCGGACTGTGCAAGTATAAGAATTGTGTCTGCGTCTAATTTTTCAATGAAACTTAATACAAAAAAAGCGTTCTGTCCAGAATGGTTCTCTATTCACTCTCCTATGCCAAACGCATGTCTTCAAAAAAGAACATGGCGCCGCCAGGATGTTATGAATATACGGTGTATCCGCTCGAAGGCGTCTGGGATCTCTCAGAAGATGGGAAAAAGAATTTTAACGGCAAAGTAAACAAAGATGATTTGATTTTCGATTTAATGATCCGCCAGCCACCTTTGCAAAAATGGAGGATTATACAGAATCATTCGGCCTGACTCGATGTAAAAAATCCCACAGGGAAATCTATATATCCGATCCGCGCAAAGTAGAACCGGACAAACTTAAAACAGTACTTCGCTTTAAGGTTCAGTAGGAAACTTGCAGTGGCCGCTGTGTGAGTTGTAAAATTGAATCATTGATTCCGTTCGTTACGAACAATATTCCAGGTTCTTTTCTATCTGTCTTATTTACTTTCCATCCCGCATCGCAACAGGATGTGGCGAAACCCATCCCTCCGCACGTTGTAAAGTCTATCAATAAAACTACAGATAATAAAATGTTATTTATTTTGAAGAAATACAAACTATCTATTGACAAAAAAAAATTAAACGCCATATTTTTTGCTAGCCTGTGAATGATAAACGGCATAATGAATTGCTGTTGATTCCAGGGTGGGATATTTTTTTGTTTAATAATGAGCCTGCGAGACCTGTTATGAAAGTCCTATCCGATTATAAAATTGAATCTGAAATCCATGCAGGTGAAAAGACCGTCATTTACCGTGCGCACACAGGCTCCACTCCTGTCATTATCAAGGTTCTTCGCAAAGAGGAGCCTGATAATGGTGAAATTTCCGCATTCAAACAAGAATATGAAATTTTACAAGGTTTTAAGGCACCCGGAATCATACAGACCAGAGACTTCGGCAGACTGGATGACAACCTGGCCATTGTATTTGAAGATATTAACGGTGTCACACTCAACGAAGCCTTCGCAGACCCCGCTGTTCATCCTTTATCTAAACTCACCGATACAATGATTTTGATATCGGAAGCGCTCGGAGCGATTCATAAAAAAAATATTGTTCACCGGGATATCAAGCCTCAAAATATATTGATCAACCAGGATTCTGGGCGTGTTCAAATCATTGATTTTGGAAGCGCCAGTTTTCTTGCAAAGCAAAGTACTGCCATTCCACTGAATCGTTCTATAGATGGCACACTCTCCTACATGTCTCCCGAACAGACCGGTAGAGTGAATCGGATGGTAGACTACCGTACCGATATGTATTCTCTCGGTATCACCTTCTACCAGCTTCTGACCGGAGACCTTCCCTTTCGCTTTTCGGACCCCCTTGAATTAGTCCATGCCCATATAGCAAAAATCCCGGAGCCTCCTTTGACAAAAAGTGGTTCCCCGAAGCCCCTCTCCGGCATCATAATGAAACTCCTTGAAAAGAACCCGGAAGACAGGTATCAGAGCGTGCAGGGTTTACTGCATGATCTGCAGAAATTCAGTGCCTCCCTGACCGGGGCCGACCCGGAACAAATAAGAAACCTTGACTTTCCCCTGGGTGAAGGTGATCGCTCCTCACGATTTCAGATTCCTGAAAAACTGTATGGTCGATCCCGGGAAATTCAAAAGATCATTGAAACTTTCAGTACCGTAAGAAGCGGCCCAACCAGGTTACTACTTATCTCGGGGCATTCAGGAATTGGAAAATCGGCTCTTATTAATGAGATCCAGAGGCCAATCACCGAATACAAAGGCTACTTCATCTCAGGAAAATATGATACATTCAAAAGGGATGTTCCCTACCGTGCGATAACTCAGGGGCTTCAGAGTCTGGTCAGCCATATTCTCACAGAATCTCCGGAATCGATATCAACCTGGAGGGACAATATACAGAAGGCACTCGGTTCCAATGGAAAGATCATCATCGATGTTATCCCTGAACTGCAGACCCTGATCGGGGATCAACCGGACGCCCCTCCCCTTGCTGCGAAAGAGGCTCAAAACCGATTCAATACGGTCTTTCAGAAATTCATTCAGGTTTTTTGCACAGAAGAACATCCCGTTGCGATTTTCCTTGATGATATGCAATGGTCTGATCCATCGAGTGTACAACTCATAAAGAACCTCTTGTTGAATTCGACGATTCAGCACTTATGCCTTATCCTATCATTTCGCGACAATGAAGTTCAACCATCCGATCCCTTTGCGCTTATGATTGATGATGTAAGGAAGTCCGGGTTTACGCCGCAGGAGATCACACTCGGACCTCTGTCTGTTGAAGACGTGACACAAATGGTTCAGGATACACTATCGTGTGACACTGACTCTGCCAGGGATGTAGCACAGGTCCTGTGCGATAAAACAAACGGGAATCCCTTTTTTGTAAATGAAGCATTTAAAAGCCTGTATGAGAAAGATCTCATATACTACGCTGACAGTGACTGGAAATTTGATATCCGCAAAATACAGGATATCAAGATTTCTGAGAATGTTATTGAGTTCATGATCGAACGCGTTAAGGAGCTCTCCGAAAAAAATCAGGATATTCTGAAGATGGCGGCATGTGTTGGAAACCGGTTCAACCAGGACGACTTTGCCGACATTGTAGCCGATGGAGGTGCCGGTGCAATTAAAGATGAACTTATATATCTTGCAAACGAAGGTTTTTTTCGCCTGGGAGAAAAGGATGTCAATTTTGAGCATGATAAAATCCGGGAAGCGATATATTCTCTATTATCTGATGCAGACAGGGCGACCAATCACTATAACATAGCCAATAACTACCTCTCAAAGACAAATAAATTCAAACTGGAAGAGAATGTTTTCACAATCGTATCACAGTTGAACCAGGGAATCGTTCACATTAATTCGAAAGCTGAGATAGACAGGTTGCGACAATTGAATACAATGGCCGGCAACAAGTCTCTGGCTTCTAATGCCTATGCAGCCGCCCATGATTTTTTTCAGATTGCCATTGATACTTTGCCGGAGAGTCCATGGGAAAAAGAATATGACATGACTCTGGAGCTTTACACAAACAGGTCAAAGGCAGAATACCTGAAAAAAGACTATATCGCTGCTGAGATTACTTTCGACACGATTCTCAAAAATGCACGAAGTGCTCAAGATAAAATCCCGGTTTTTGAACTCAGGTCGGCAATGTATGTGAGTCAGAACAAAATTCTCGAAGGGTTGGAAATATTAAAAAGCGCTCTGAAGTCCCTCGGGCTTTCCCTGCCCACCAGACCCGGCAAGTTATCATTGCTGCCCGAACTGATACGCTTCAAATTCTATATGGGAAGGAAATCTATTGAGAGCCTGGCCGATCTCCCCCCAATGAAAGACAAGAAATCCCTTGCGATCATGCATCTGTTGAATGCCAGTGTGGCCCCATCCTTTCTGGCTCAACCCGATTTATTTCCCGTGATCGTTCTTAACATGGTAAATCTTTCAATCAAGAAAGGCAATTCACCATTGAGCCCCTTTGTTTATGTTTCATTCGGTATTATCCAGGGATCCGGACTCGGGGATTTCCAGGCTGGATATAAATTCGGAAAACTTGCGTTGCGTCTGATCGGACATCTGGGTATGGAAGCAAAAGCGATCGAATGCAGAACGACCTTCATGTTTCAGACAATGATCAATCACTGGAAGCATCACGCGAAACATGGGAAATCCCTTTATGAGCGTGCCTACAACGCCGGTCTTGAATCCGGTGATCTACAGTATGGATCATATTCTCTGAACAACATTTTTTTTCAGGGCCTTATGATGCGCGAAAATCTGGAAAGTCTGGCTGAACAATTCGCGGCCCGACATCCGGCCATCTCCGCACTCCAGCAGTACAACGCCTATCAGCTTTTTCAATTAAACGAACAATCCGTAATCAACTGCAGAGGCGAAGCCAGGGACAACGTTAAACTGATTGGAAATTACTTCGATGAAACAAAAGTCCTTCCCGAGTGGACCGCCGCTCACAATGCCAACGCACTTTATGATTTTTATACGTCCAAAAGCCGGCTGGAATATCTATTTGGAGACAAACGCAAAGCATACGATTACGCACTTCTGGCCGAGCCAATGGAAGCGGCTATGTTCGGGATGATGTTTGTTCCCGAAAACCTGTTTTTCGCTACTCTGGCCGGAGCGGCCATCTGTCCGGATGCGAAGAAGCGTGAGCAGCGGGAACTTCGTCGCCGGATTGAAAAGAATTGCCGCAAGTTTGAGAGATGGTCGAAAAACTGCAAGTCAAACTATAGCCATAAATACCACATTGCCAGAGGGCTCCTCGAGCGAATCAGAGGGAACCCGGAAAAAGCACTGTCCAATTTCAAAATAGCAGCCAGTTTTGCCAGGAAATACGGCTACTTGCTCGAAGAAGCTATCGCTCATGAACTTTCTGCGGA
>JBNKQE010000106.1:0-13316 GCA_050295715.1 Leptospirales bacterium | reverse complement strand
GTTACAAATTGCCGACGGTGTTGTATTCGACGGTAACTGTGAAATGATAGAGCCTCAAACAGGAAGTTCGTCAAAAGCCTCTTGATGCAGGCGAGCCGTTCTCTCCCAGGTCCACTCAGAAGCGGGGAACGCTATTTTCTTCAAGCGTCCCTGCGAATGTTCCCCGGCATATTTTTCAATCATTTCAGCCCATCGATCAATATCAAGCGGTTCGATGTATTCGATCAGCTCCTTCCCAATTTCATGGAAACATGGGATGTCGGAAGCTAAAGCCGGTCTGCCTACAACAAGAGCCTCAAGCAATGGCAGCCCGAACCCTTCATACAGGGACGGCATTACAAAAAAGGCAGAGTTCTTATATAGACTCTCCAGGTCTGTATCGCTGATTCCTTCCAGGACACACACCTTACCACTATCAATCATAGAGTTCAGTCTTGTAAAGAACTCCTGGCTCTCCCAGCCTCTTCGTCCGGCAATAACAAGGCGGTATTTGAAATTCGGATCACTCTTCAGGATTTGCTCATACGCAGAGAGTAGTGTTCCATAATTTTTTCGCGGCTCCAGTGTCGAGACTGCGAGAAAATACGGATTCGTAAAGGGAAGGATATGGTTGTGCTCTTTTACTTTCTTCTTATTTTTTGCACCGGCCGGTTCATCGTATCCGAGAAGAGCAGTTTTGACTATTTCCGGAGCAATGGAAAACTTTCGTATTAAATCAGCTCCGGTTTGATCGGATATTGTGAGTATCTTTTTTGCCCTTTTTACGCTATAGCGCTGGAACATTCGCTGCTGTATTCTTGCGATGGGCCGCATCGCTTCCGGATAAAGGTAGAGTACAAGATCATAGTATGTCAGAACAACAGGTATTCTTGATGGAAGAAAAGGCGGAATAATCTGCTGCGAACCCCAGAATATATCAACATCCCCCCTGGAGATAATTCCCGGAAGTGTTACGTTAAACCATATCCCTCCCCTGTGTGATGTAACACCCCTCCCCTGAATCCAGATTACATTGGGCAGAGAAATAACATCATCAAAATCGCTATGCCAGGCTTTATGTGAATATAAAAGAAATTCGTATTTTTCCTTGTCGGGAAAAAATTGAAGTATTCTGGAGATAACCCGCGCAACACCTGAGGTCGGTGTGGAAAGAGGTCGAGCATCCACAGCCACACGTATTTTTTTTCTACGGGCAGGGTGGTCATCAATCATTGCGCAAAATCCGGGCTGGATATATAGATGTAATAAAATGCTTAAATATCAAAGTATGATGATTCGCGCTATCAACAAAAAGAGTATACGAGTCATGTGCAATGACCGTACCTTTAACCGAATTCCCGCTCTTCAGAAATACGGTTAATTCCCTGTGATTTTGAATCGCTTCATCTATAATACGATCCTGTGTCGCGCGGTGTTCACTCATTCAGCTCAATTAACCCCTTATATTGAATAAAAAACAACGATTTTTTGGTGCCATTGACGTAAAATTTACATTCAAATTTCACTGATTCCTGTAGAAAAATTTAATAATAGGTCTCATCCACTACTAATTTTTTCTGTTTGAAGTATTTAAGAAAGCTATCTACCAGACGTTCAGGTCCGGCACAGAGGCCAAAGCTTTTCGTATTTGATTCATTGAAAACTCTTGGCTCTTCATCTCGCAGAGTAACAATTTTCATTCCCGATATTGATTCAATCAGACCGTAACCGCCACAGATATCCCAATCATTTTTAGGCTTGAGGCTTATAACCATATCGGTTTCTCCGGCAGCGAGCAAAGCCAGTTTTCTTGCAATCGAACCAGTTGGCTCAAATTCAAAATCACCCAGAAGGGGTTCAAATTTACCCTGTGCCCACTCAGTTCGACTGACAAGAACTCTACTTCCTATCAGATCTTTTGAATGTTCATACGAGATCGGTTCTTTCTGGATACTGGGCCATTCCGGATCGGTTCCAAAACGATAGTAGACATTACTGAGGGGCTGCCCTCTTCCACCATAAATTATTCTTTGATCGGCAGGCAGGGCAATTGCTCCCGCAATACATTTTGACTGATAGACAAGACCGGTGGATATAGAGAATTCGGGTATATCGTTCACAAACTCTCTTGTGCCGTCGATGGGATCCACAATCCAGACATAATCGGCTCCAAGACGCCCGGGATCATCAACACTCTCTTCGGACAACCAGGCAGATCCAGGCAACAGATTCAATAGACCCTTATTTAATATCTCATTTGATTTTAGATCGGCATCGGTAAGAGGACCTTCCCCCGGTTTTTCTGTAACCTCGAAAGTCCCCGATCCGAAATATTTTTCGACAGCCATTGAAGCCTGGAGAACAATATCTCGAATCCCCCCCAGCAATCCAGGTTCAACATTATTGGAACTCATACTCAGTTGCTATCTGCACCATTTGCAGGTGCAGCAGGAGTTGATACACCTTCGACTGAATGTGCTGTAGCGTCATCAATAATCAGCACTTTTCTGAGTACCGGTGCCTGGTAATAGAGTTCCGGATTTGTTGCAAAGTCAAATCGAATCAGGAGATTCTTAAACTTTACGTAGTAAACCTTTGGCGATGTTGGATTTTCATAACCAAAATTCTGCGGTTTGAGGTCATCGAGCCAGGACTTCCTTTCTTCATAAAACATTCGAAGTATGGCTTCACGAAGCCCCCTCTGCAGGTTGTTTTCAAGGGTCTCCTTTCTGGCTTCAGGAGTTTTTGTTCTGCTTCGTAACGCTTCCTCAACTGCGCGGAATTGCTTGAGTATTCCTTCCTGTCTATCGGCAAATATCGCCGCTGGAGAAATCATTGATACAATGAGAAATATGACTGTAAACTTTTTCATTTGAGAAAACCTGCCTTCCTGTATTGAATCGGAATATTGAATCGTAAAATTTACGAACCAGAGTACACTAAATTAAAAAAACACAAGAAACTGGTATACAGGACTCCTTTCCGAAAGGAATCAAAAAATAGACTCTCTTATGTAAAAATTCCGGAGTACTTTTGATGCAGTCCGGCTGCATTACCAGATTTACTGAATTCTACTTAACGGGGTATAAGCAGTCAAGAAATTTCTCACAGATTTGTCTGGCGCAAACCGAATGGCTATTTTCTGTCCGGCTACAGTATCTTCGACTTCAATAACGGTTCCCTCTCCATACTTCTGGTGAAAAACCTGCTCGCCCGGTTTATATGTATTCGGATTACGAGCGGATGGAACCCTGGCTTTATGAGAACTGGCTCTGGGAGGTTGTGTTCGACCCTCTCGTTTGCTGCCATTTAGCTCACAGTATTCTTCATCCAGCTCCTCAAGAAATCTGGATTCCATACGAGGCTGCACCTGTCCGAATATTCTTCTGTACTTGCAGGCAGAAATAAAGAGGTGCTCCATGGCGCGTGTTATCCCAACATAAAGCAGTCGGCGTTCCTCTTCCAGTCCGCCTTCTTCGAGCGCAAGTCCATGAGGCATAAATCCCTCTTCGAATCCCATTATATGAACAACGGGAAATTCAAGACCTTTTGCATTGTGAAGTGTCATTAAAAATACAGTATCTTCGGGAGAAATAGATTCATCCGATATCGTTTCCGAAGTTAAAAGAGATATGTTCTGCAAGAAATCGACAAGGCTTGCTTCACCGGCCGGTGTCTGATCTTCGTATTCATTTATCGTATTAATAAATTCCTGAAGGTTCTCCAGCCTGGAAGTATTCTCCGGATTTGGATCATTCTTCAGCCACTCTTCGTATCCTGATTCTTTCAGGATTCGTTTTGCCAGTGACTGTACTGAATCCTGCGAAACAGCCTCTTCTATCCATCTGCGAAATTTTTCAGTTAAAGAAAGAACTTTATCTTTTGCACGAAACTTTGGAATTTCATTACAAATTTCCATTGCTTCAAGCAGAGAAATTCCCTTTTCAAATGATAGATTGCGCAGTTTATCAAGACTCGTATCACCAATCCCCCTGGGAGGAACATTAATGATTCTCTCAAGGCTTACACTATCCTGAGGGTTAACAGCAACTGCCAGATAAGCGGCAAAATCTTTGATCTCTTTTCTATCAAAGAAACGAAAACCTCCAAGCAATATAAAGGGGATCCGTTCCTGCCTGAATGCCTGTTCCAGTATCCGCGATTGGGCATTTGTTCTATAAAAAATAGCATTATCAGATAACTTATATCCCATGCTCTTCATTGTACGTAAACGGTTTATGATCCCCTGAACTTCTTCGGAATCTGTATCATAAACTGTATACCGGACAGGTTCACCTCCCTCTTTCCCGGTAAACAGGGTCTTGTCTCTTCTTGTTTCATTGTTTGAAATCAATCGGGATGCATTTTTTAATATGGGAGTTGTGGAACGATAATTCTCTTCCAGTCTGAGTATTTTACACTTTGGATAGTCTTTTTCAAAACTGAGAATATTTTCAATATCTGCACCCCGCCAGGAATATATGGATTGGTCATCATCACCCACAACAGTAATATTTTTATGCTCCTGTGCGATCAATCTCCCCAGAACATACTGTGCATGGTTCGTATCCTGGTATTCATCGATCATTAAATACCGCCAGAGATTTCTGTAATGAGCCAGTATATCGGGATTATCGCGCAGCAAACGCACTGATTCAAATATTAAATCTCCAAAATCAATAGCGTTGTTCTCCCTTAACTGACGAATATATGAAATATACACCTCGCGAATCTCTTCACGATAGGGATCATTTGTCGCCTTATACTCATCCGGTCCGATCAGTGAATCACGTGCTTTGTTTATATAATTACCGGCAGCGCCCGCATCCAGAAAGGCCGGTTCAATCCCCTGTTCCTTGAGAATTTTTTTTAGCAGAGTTTTCTGAGCTGAATCATCATAAATTGTAAATGATGATTTTATTCCCACAGCCTCACCGTGACGTCGAAGTATGTACAATCCAAGCGAATGGAAGGTTCGAACAAAAACGCTTTCGGCCATAGGACCGATTAAATCATACAGACGGCTGCGCATCTCTTCGGCGGCTTTATTTGTAAATGTAACAGCTGCAATATTATAGGGTGCAACTCCCCTGACTCTGCAAAGATGGGCTATGCGATGTGTAATAACCCTTGTTTTCCCGGACCCCGCGCCAGCGAGAATTAATAAGGGACCATCATCATGAAGTACAGCATCTTTCTGTACATCATTGAGTGTCGCTAAAAGCTCTTCTTCTATTCGCTCTGTTAAATTCATATCAATTAATCCTGTACGGGTGAGGCACTTCGAACATACAGCATATCTTCACCAAGATCAACATCGGTCAGAATATCTCCATTTTCAAACATGGGAGGCAATCTAACACCGACTTCTTCGGGACATGCAAGATTCTGATCTTTTGATTTAATCAGGTAGAGGCGGTCCAGAGCGTTCAAATCCGGCGATAGAGACTCAAAGAGGGCAGCTCCTCCTTCAATCATAATCTCATTATAACCGAGTTCGCCCATTGCCTCTCGAAAATACCTGGGAAAAACATTAGAATCCATATCCGGTAAAACTTTTACAAGCGGTATTCTGTCTTTCCAGTATTCCTCTGTGGATGAAAAACAGAGATATACTGGCCCCTTACCTGTAATTTCTGTAAGCTCTTCTTGTTTCAGTAAAAATTCATTTTGACCTTCAAAAGGCCTCCCCATTAAAAAAACACGATCCGGTTCAAACTCTTCACGATAGAAATGCATCTGATGAAGTATCTCTTTTTTATTAGCAAAAATGGCACCGGTAAAAACGTCAGAGGAATCTTCGGAGAAGAATGATCCTGTTCTTTTTATCTGTATTGAATTGCCAAAATTATCAATGCCTTCCCTGTATGAGTCGACGAGAGATTCAGCCTGCTCCTCAGTATCAATTGGAAACCTGAGATTGAGCGACGGGAGATCTGTCTGAATCGTCCCCGGCCCAACAACAACAGCGTCCAGTCGTGACCTTAAAATCATCGTAAAAGTTCTCGCATGACTCTTTGATATAGCAACGCGATAATCCTTGCGTCCCATAAAATTATCAACGCTGCTTGCAGCTTTTAGATGATACCGCGGGCCTTTTCCCTTAATTCTGTTATCAAATCCGGCCAGAAAAGCACGTGCTATGATTGTTCGCAAATCTTCACCAGAACTTTGATCTGCAAGATCGACAGACTTGCCGGATTCGAGGATCATTGCGACCCCCTCACCTGAAAGCGAAGGATCGGGAATTCCAACTACAACACTTTCAATCCCCGGATATTCAATTATACGTCTGGCACAGGGTGGAGTTCTTCCCGTTTTTGAACAGGGTTCCAGAGTAACATCCATCAACCATTTTCCTGCAACTTTCCCCGTATTCAGAGAAGTATAACTATCGAGCTGGTCCAGGGCAACAATTTCTGCATGGCGATTTCCGGGTTTTTCCGTTCCTCCGGAAAAGATAAGGGGCGGGTCAAGAGAATACAGAACGGCAGCTACCGACGGATTAGGTGCCGTTCTGCCCATGCATAGAATGGATCTTCTGATCCATTCAGAATATACATAGTCTTTAATCTCTTTACGATTCAACCAGAACTCAACGGGATTTCATTTTCATCATGAACTCTTCATAGAACTGAACAAAATGCGATGCAATGAAAATCGAAGAGAATGTTCCAATTATAATTCCAAACATAAGTACCCATGCAAAATCAACCAGGGTATCCGCACCGCCAATTAGCAGAGCTACAACGGATATCATCGTTAAAAGAGAAGTAATGATAGTTCGAGACAGTGTCTGCGTAACAGCCTGATCCATTGTCGACCTCATTGTCGCCATTGAGCGATCTTCCATATTCTCACGTATCCTGTCAAAGATCACAATTGTATCGTTGATTGAATAACCCACAACTGTTAGAACCGCTGCAACAACAGGAATGCTCGGTTCGATTTGCATCACTCCGATAAATCCAACAGACAGGATGATATCATGAATGAGAGCGAGAGATGCTCCCATGGCAAATGGAAAATCAAAACGAAAACTTAAATACAGACCGATTACGAAGACCGTCCATACAAAGCTCCAGAAGGCAATCTTGAAAAGATCGCTACCATAACTTGCAGAAATCGTTTCACGAGATACTATACTGTCTTTTGATAGACCGTCAATATTTGAGAGAAGCCTCTTTTCTATTTCACCGGCGACTGTCGTTTCAGAAATATCATCTATCTCATGGCCAGCTTCCATTTTCTTCAATTTTTCAGCCAGCCGGTCTCTTACTTCAGGTCCCAGTTCCAGGTCAAAAAGGTTTTCACGCTGATTTGTTAAACGAACCTGTGGATCTTTAAATCCCGCCTTCAGTGCACCTTCTTCAAGCTCCGCTTTTCCCTGACCGGCAGGCATATGAAGACTCACCCTTACGCCGCCGTCAAACGAGATGGATCGTGCAAATCCACCATTCACAATATATGTATAACCGAACAGGCCAATCCCCAGTAAAAAGGAGATAGCAAGAGATACTAATCTATAACGGGAAAAATTCATTATTTGCTCCTTCTACTCAGACCCAGCACAGGTTTGAGAGTGGCCGGTTTGATAAAATACTGTACCCAATCGAAAGTCAGGTGAGATACATACAGCGCCGTAAAAATCGAACTCACCAGACCGAAGAAAAGAGTAATGGCAAACCCTTTAATCGGACCATCTCCGTTATAATAGAGGATTACGGCTGCAATCAAGGTGGTTATATTCGCATCAAGAATTGTCCAGAAAGATGAAGTAAATCCATTTTCAATGGCCACCGAGAGAGCCTTTCCTAAAGCCAGTTCTTCTTTCATCTTTTCAAAAATAATCACATTGGCATCCACTGCCATACCCACTGTTAAAATCACACCGGCAAAACCAGGCAGTGTTAAAGTAAATTCCAGCAAGCTGAGAATCGCACCCATCAAAAGCAGGTTCAAAAAGAGTGCAATAACTGCAATCATTCCAGCCACACGGTAGTAAAAGACCATGAAGACAATAACCATAAAAAATCCGATCAGGATGGATACAATTCCTGAAATAATAGATTCCTGTCCGAGACCAGGGCCAACGTAAGAAACGGATATGATTTCAAGTGATATCGGCAGTGCACCCTCTCTGATCACATTTGCGACTTCAGCAGCTTCGCCTCTTGAGAAATCTCCCTGGATCACACCGAAGCCACCAACAATGGGAGAGTTTATATTAGGATCGGATACCACACGATCACCCCAGAGGATCGCGAGTCTTTTACCAACGTTCTCTGTTGTAATTTTTCCGAATTTTTCTGCGCCAGGACCGCTGAGCACAAAGCTTATATCATACCAGCCAGAGTTAGGATTGGGGTTCTCCTGTGCATTGGTCATATCAGACCCATCCATTACGGCAGGCCCAAGAACACGAAATTCACGGGGAAGATTCTCTGTCCCCTCTCTTCGCCCACGTCTCCAGTAAAGGTAGATCTTGCCTTCGTCCGGTGACAGATTGGCATTCTTCCGAACGCTCTCCATCACCTTGTTAATTTCATAAATATCTATTCGCTCTTTACGATAGAGATCACGAATTTGAGTTAGTTCTACCTGAAATTTCGAGTTTACTTTATCGGTTGCTTCATTGTTCACAATGCGGTATTCAACAGTTACCGTATCTTTAATCTTACCGAGAACTTCAGATGAGTTGGCGACACCCGGCATATCCACACCAATACTGTAACTGGCCGGCTGAACACGAACTTCCGGTTCGGTAAGGTTCTGAGAAGCCAGACGTTTATCGATTATGCTTTTTGATTCGGATAACAGTTGCTGTTTTCTGGTTTCGGAGAGACGTAAAAGATCTTCAATATTGTTGATACGAGCCTCAACATTCTGTTTATCTTCAGCACTGAGTTTTCCGGATTTAAGACGTCCTTTCAGGTCTACAAGAACCGGCTCATATTTCTCTTTTAACTTTGCAAGATATGTTTCGAAATCAGCGCGAAATGTGGCACGCATACCACCCTGAAGGTCCAGTCCGAGTTTCACCTGAAGATTTTTGTAATCCTTTTCTGTTAAAAAAGAAAAGAACCTTTCCAGTGGATGCGGAAGAATGATTGTATGAGTCTCATCGATAAGACCTGCATTCTCCTGAACAACCTCATTAACCCGGGCAGAAGTTATAAACTTTGATTCAAGAACACAGCGATGTGTGGCAGGAATAGTCGATGTAGCTTCCGGTTTACATTTATGACCGGGAAAAAACAAACCGAGTCCATTCTCTCGATCCTTCATAAAATCAGATATCTCTTGAATATCTGTGGGTTTCTTTTCGCCGTCTACCCAGTGGTATTCATTGAAAACCACTGCCAGTTTCTGAGAAAGAATATTCGGTAAAAATACCAGTGTGGAAATAACAACTACCAGAGTAGTAATAATAGTTCTTTTTATAAGATTGCTCATAACCGTTATCAGTAGCTCCTGCGTCCCGGATTGGAACGGGTTCTATAAATCAATGTCGCCACAATCAGGGCGAGGAATATTAAAACATTAATCAATGTTCTATCCGATCCAAAAATATCACGAATTGTATCTAAGAATCCTCCGCCTTCATCGGCATTGTCGGATGTTTTTGTGTCATCACTATCTTCAAGCTCTTCCCTTTGCTCAACAGGAACCGTTGCATCATCTTTCTGAATTCCCGGAATCAAATGCTCTTCAAAAGCGGGGAAATCATCAGAAATCGGATCAACCGGACGAACAGGTCTGGTCGGCACTGTCGGAGATTCCTGTGAGAATACCGGAGCAGAGAGCAGGATAAAACTTAATGCCAGGAACCAGTATCCTGATCTTTTGAACATCACTTCTACCATACTTTCTGCTCCGTATTTTTAATCGCTATCAGGATTTTCCTGATTTTTTTGACCGTGGAGTCTTCCCTTCTTTTTCATCAGCAGAGTCAGACTTGTCAGAGCTCGCTGCATTCCTTACCGTTGCGATAGCTGAACGTAGAAATTCCATGCGAGTTCCATCACCCACTTTAATAATTACAGTGTCCTCTTTGATAGAAGCAACAGTTCCAAGAATGCCACTGCTGGTTATAACAGCATCACCCTTTTTCAGTGCGTTAAGCATTTCACGTTTCCGCTTTTCCTCTTTTTTCTGAGGGCGGATAACAAAAAACCACATAAACGCAAACATAAGACCGAGCATTACCGGCATGTATAGACTGGAATACAGATCTCCTGAAGCTGCACTGCCTCCGGCAGCCGGAGCTGCGGGAGCAGGAATACTTGAGTCCATCTGTGCCAGAAATTGAAGTAGTTTCCCTTCCATAGTATCACACCTCAGGAAGGGTCCGGTCATGACAAGAAAGAATCCATGATTTTATCAAAATTCATGAAAAGAGATTAACTTTCTCTCATGGATCCGATGATGTATCACTTCCGACAGAAATTATAGTATCAGATCCTGGTGCAAAATCGGCCCACTTACGAAGTGTATCCCACGCTTTCCCACTTTTCAGGGATTCGTGACAGTGCTCGGCGGCTTCTTTCAGGTTGTCGATCCTGTGAACCATCGAATAAACAAGCGATGCATTCATTGCAACCGTTGCATTCTCTTCATCGGTTCCCTGTCCTTTCAGTATTCTTGAGGATCGCTCAATACTCTCTTCTCGCCTGGTTACCTGTATGCTGGATAGCGGGGCCGTCTTAAATCCGAAATCTTCAGGAACAAGAACGCCTTCACCTGTTACTTTCCCATTTTCAACTCTTACAAATTTAGTATGAGTTGCAATGGATACTTCATCCAGGCCATCCTCCGCATGTAGAACATACGCCCCATGACGTCCCAATCCTGCAAGAGCGTGGGCAACAGGTTCAATCAGCGTGTCTGAAAACACTCCAAGTGCCTGGTATTGAATGGGCACGGGATTGGTCAATGGTCCAAGAACGTTGAAAACAGTCCGCACTCCCATTGCCTTTCTTACCGGCATGGCATTTTTCATTGCCGGGTGCCACTGTGGCGCAAACAGAAACGTTATCCCAACTCGATCCAGGCATTTTACAACTTCCTGATGGGTCATATCCAGTCTTACACCGGATGCCTCCAGAAAGTCAGCTGAACCGGTGGTGGATGAGACAGCCCTATTTCCATGTTTTGCAATTTTAATTCCCATGGACGAGAGCAGCAGTGCTGACAGAGTTGATACGTTGATTGTATTGAGAGAGTCTCCCCCCGTCCCACATGTATCAGCCAGGTCATTTCCGGTGTAACCATCCCAGGTGGTGGCTGCACTTCGCATGGATCGGGCAAAAGCTTCAATTTCAGTCCCTGATTCGCCTTTTGCCGCCAGTAAAGCAAGAATGGCTGCTGTCCGAATTTCCCCGGCCTGACCGGTCATGATTTCCGTCATTGTATGCACAGCCTCATCATGAGTGAGATCTTCGCCACGGATTAATTTTTTAATGATTTTACCAAGCATAACAACTTCACACTACAAACCTATGAGTATAGAGCAATTCAATTTTTATTGGATTCATCTATTCCATCCGAATAAGAGCGAGGCAAAAACAATTGGTAATTTGTTACAATATACCGCAGTCCGGAAATTATGGTGATAGCTGTGGTTATCAACATCAAATAATATGGAACAAATGTGGATAGTCCGTAAATTACGGAAGATGATTCACCGGAAATAAAGGTCTGGAAGCTCTCCCAGGAAATTTGCCAGGGGCCGACTCCAGCGATTCGAGCGTCACCGTACATGTCATTTATAAACCGTCTTTCTTTATAAGAGACAAAGACAATGCTCAGTAGAATAACAACTATACTGAACATCTGAAAAGCAGTCTTCCATTTTCCCAGCCTTGATGTGCGGAGGCTTCTCCCCCTGTGAACTGCAATATATCGTAATGAAGTAATCAAAAGATCCCTGGCAACAATGGCCAGAACCATCCATACCTGGACTTGATTGGATAAAAAAATAAATGTTATAAAGGCGCCCAGAACAAGGGTTTTGTCGGCCAGCGGATCCAGAAATTTCCCGAATTCCGTCTCCTGTTTCCACTTTCGTGCAAGATAACCATCCAGCAAATCAGTCAGCGAGGCAACAACAAATAGACCGAGTGCCCACATTCGTAGATTCATATCCGGCTGCACGATCAGATATATAAATATGGGTACAGCTAAAACGCGCAATACGGTAAGAGCGTTTGGTAAGTTCATAACCCATCCTTCTCAACAATTTCACCGGTTAGATCAAAATCAATAAATCCGTCAATTTGAACGGAATAGATTTCTCCAGGGATTACTCCTTCGCGAAACGGGATTTGAACAACTCCATCAGCCTCAGGCATATCCTGCTTCCTGCGTCCTATTATCTCGTCTGCATCTACTGAGTCAATCATGCATTGTACTGTTGTACCTACACGTCTTTTCTGAATATCACGGAATATCAAATCATGCTCTTTTCTAATTAAATTAATTCTTTCAGAAATGGCTGTAGTCGCCGGTTGCATATCTGCCGACGGAGTGCCCTCTTCAGGGGAAAAAGCGAAAAGAGCCAGCCTTTCGGGTTTAACTATGGCAAGAAAATTGATAATTTCATCCAGCTCCCGATGCTCTTCCCCGGGAAATCCCAGTATCAATGAGGTTCGAATCTCCAAATCCGGTATCAGGTCTCTTGCCATCAAGAATAGGTCTTTGTAATATTCAAAGTTTCCTGATCGCCCCATATTTCGAAGAACGGTCTCTGATACATGTTGTACTGGAGCTTCCAGATACGGCACAAGCTTATCAGGGCTCCTCTCACCCCATAGTCTGAGAATTTTTTCAAGCTTTTTATCAGGATACATGTAAAGCAGTCGTATCCAGGAAATCTTATCAAGCTGTGAAATCTCATCAACAAGATCAAAAAGTGCTGCTGTATCTCCATCGGCATAGGCTACAGTATCCTGACTTACAAGATCCAGTTCCCTGACACCTTCTCTGGCAAGTCTTGCAGCTTCATCGAGGATATTATTTTGTATGTATTTTGAATAAAACCTTAGCCTTAAACGCCTTTTATCGTCCAATTTTGCCTGATTTATATAAAATCACCGAATATTTTTCAGACTGTCAACTATGGTCATTTGGTGTTGTAAAGCCTCTAATTGCGCCCGGCTGAACAGTAGATTTATAATAGCTTTCGATTACAGCTCTTATTATTTCAAACCTGAGCTGTTCTGTTTCCATTCCTTTCTGGCTCACTTTTATATTAGCAAGTTTTATCTGTCCCCAACTTTGAAACCAATCGAACAATGTCAAAGAACTGGAAATATTTATTGAACCCAAATACGCGC
>JBNKQE010000105.1:0-13411 GCA_050295715.1 Leptospirales bacterium | reverse complement strand
AGTTGGGCTGCGCCAAGCATGGCGTTTGTAACCAGACCCAGGTCATCCAGGTGTTCTTTCTTGCAGTCATATAATTCAATCAAATAGTGTTCGCCGAGCGGATCTTCCATCTCACCTCCCTCCAGTAATGCAAATGCAGTATTTTTCAAATACACACAATCAATGACGGAATACCGTGTCATTACCGCTGATTTCTTAACAAAACCGTCATAATACGTTGTGAAAGGCTAAGTCATGAAATACACATTTTCATGTATACAAAAAAAATCCAAACAATAGCCTCTTTTTACTCATGTATGCAAAAGTCAAATTACAGAAACAAATAAATTAATTTTCGTCAAAAAAATTCAATTTTTTTAATATCCGAATAATTGGACGTGTAAATTGCCCGGTATGTTATTTCATACACTCGTTTTCAATGAAATGAAGAGAAAACTTTAAACGCAAAAGCCGGGAATCCTTCAAAATTCACCTACTTACGGAACAATCCTGATAGAACCCATTAGAAATGATAGGTAAGTGTATACAAAACAGCATTAAATAGGCTGGTATTATGAAAGGCAATAGACCATCCTTCAGTTCTTTCGATTGGACACTCATTGAAGCTTGTGATTCTGATAAATAGCTGTTAAGAAAAAAACAAAAGGTAAAAAGCTTGCCAAAAACCGTATTTTGCCGTGCGATTTATTATGATCGAAGGGCGTCTGCTCAGACGATATAAACGGTTTTTGGCTGATGTCATATTGAGTGACGGCACAATTGTCACAGCACATTGTCCGAACTCCGGCAGTATGAGGACCTGTACTGGAGAAAATTGGCCTGTTTTGATGACAGCTGATTTTGAGAATAAAAAGAGAAAGTATCCATTTACACTGGAAATGATATCAAATGGTAAGACCTGGATCGGGGTTCATACAGGAAAAACGAATTCGATTGTTGCATCAGCCCTTATCGAGGATAAGATTGATAGACTTACTGGTTACAGGGAAATCACAAGAGAGGTGACACGTGGAGATTCCCGGCTTGACTTTCTTCTTCGTTCTCCCCGGCGAAAAGATTGTTTTGTTGAAGTGAAAAGTGTGACCCTGGTGGAAGATGGAGTATATATGTTTCCGGATTCTGTTACTGTAAGAGGAAAGAAACATCTTGAAAAGTTGATCCAGTTGAAAGAAGAGGGAAACAGAGCAGTAAATCTATTTGTAGTGCAGCGTTCAGATGGAACATACTTTTCGCCTGCCGATCATATTGATCCCGAATACGGAAAAATGCTTCGCGAGGCAAAGAAGAGGGGAGTTGAGCTCCTTGTTTATGGAACTCAAATATCCCCTCCCGATATTGAAATATCCGGAGCAATTCAGCTTCGGCTCTGAGTGCGAAAATCAATAATCGCAGATACACTGAGTGCAATCAAAAGGAAGAGAGCTATACTCACAACCTGCAGCAGGTATCCTTCTCTTGATGGAATGGCAAAAGCCCTCCCGGTAGCGGCAATTAGTGTGGAAGCTGTTATTATGAACAGTGACATTGCATGTTTGGATTTCGTTATACCGGCATAAATGATTGGCAGTATTCCTCCAATGAACATTAAATGTATGTAGTGACTTCTGTATTCGACACCAATAATAAATCCAACAAGTCCCGTCAGTATCATGACTGCACCAATCAGCAGCGTTCTTCTCTGGTTGTCATATAATGATTTTTTGAAATTCTTAAAATAACTTCCTCGAAAGAACCAGTAGAGTACAACTGCAAGTCGTATGAAACCTGTAATAGGCAGCGGAGGGCTTTTTCGTAAGAATAGCAGAAAGATGATCTCAATAAGAAATGTCAGTGAGAATATATAGATTGAAAGCAATTCAATTTTCAGAAATCCCTGACGGGTTACGGGAACTGTCAATCCTGATTTCTCCGTTACACTGGAGAGAATGGCAAGAGAAAACATCAATGGATAACCAAAATATAAAAGAGATTCCCCGGGAGGATATATTCTTGCATACTTATCCATACTTGAAAGCGACCAGAGCAAAGCACCCAGAGATCCAAACAGCGAACCATAAAATAGCCACCCGGCATGTTTGTGATGATTCGTTCTATAAGGAAGCATCTCTAATGCATAGAGAAAGAGTAGCAATGATGCCAGTCCTCTTGCTGCGGCTCGAAAGGGTGTTGCAAGCAGGAAAAATAATACAATGAGTCCACCGAGAAAAACAAAGGTGTACTGCGGCTTCGATACGAAGTCATTGTGTAATATTTGATTATTGATACTCCAGTATATCATTGCCGGAAAGAGAACTGTAAAAAGCATCCACTCAGTATGCAGTCTGGCTGGATAACCAACCTGAGTCATGGCGGTAATCACTCCTTTTTGAGCCAGAAATGCAGGCAGCCACAATCCCAGCGATCCTACAAGCCCTGCTAAAATGATTATTATATAGAAGAGACCTGTTTTTTTAGATGCATCATTCATTGAAATCCTCCTGATACAATGCCTCGATGGTTGCCGCTGACCATTCTGACAACAATTTTCTATCAAATCATAATAAAAGCAAAAATATGATTGCATAACAGATGTATAGTTGTTATGCTGTTTTCATGCTGGTTGAACTAAAGGTCGAAAATTTTGGAATAATAGAGAATGTTCGGATGCGTATCGGAACCGGGCTCACCGTTATAACCGGTGAAACCGGTTCTGGTAAGTCATTGGTTCTGCAGGCCCTTGATGCAGTTATGGGGTCCAGGGTGGGGAGTGGTATTGTAAGAAATGGCGCTTCGCGGGCTATCATTGAGGCAACGTTTGATATTTCCAATCTGCAAGGTATTCGCGCTATACTGGAACAAAACGAGATATCTGTTGATGATTCATACGTTACTCTGAGAAGAGAAATTGCTGTCGATGGACGGGGGCGTGCTTCGGTGAATGGTGTAAACTGCCGTCTTTCTCTATTACGTCAGCTTTCCGGATGGCTGCTCGAAATTCACGGGCAGCATGAGCATCAACGTTTGCTCGATCCTGAGTCACATCTTGATAGTCTTGATGTATTTGCCGGTACCATGGATTTGCGTGAGGCTGTCAGCGGGCTATTTTACAAATTCAGTAATCTGCGCAAGCGTTTGCGGGCCGTTACACTGGAATCCGGGGAGAAAGAACAGCGTCTTGATTTTCTCCGTTTTGCTCTTGAAGAGATCGAATCATTTGAACCGCGTGAGCTTGAATACGAAGAGATGGAAAACCTGAAAGCTGTAATTCAAAATAGCGGTAAATTATATCGTGATTTCAGTTACGCATATTCAACTATAAAAGAAGAAGAGGGAGCCATTCTCGACCGGTTGAATTCGGTTACAAATCTACTGGAGAGCCATACTGCTATTCATAGGGGTCTCGATGAGAGTCTGGAAGATCTGCAGGAGGCAATTTACAGAGTTGAGAACTTTTCTGACTATTTGCGTGATGAGAAGGAGAAAATTCAATTTTCACCCGAACGTCTTGAAGATGTTGAAGAGAGAATTGCCGGGTATAAAAAGTTATTCAAGAAATATGGAGGGACAACTCCATCGATCATGCAAATGCGCGATGATTTTTTGCGTGAGATCTCTTCGATTGAGATGAGTGATGAAGAAGCTGATCTCTTGCGATCGGAAATAGGTGTCCTTGGTGGAGAGCTCAGGCATCAAGCTGAAGAGTTATCAAGGCAGAGGCGTTCAGTAATTCCTCTTCTTGAGAAGAAACTTGCCCAGGAACTCGGAGATCTGGGCATGCCCGGTGCAAGAATTCAGGTTGCTGTTACACGTGAAATCGGTGCAGAAAAAATAAGGCAGACTCTTGTCTCTGAAGATGCTCTTGATGAAAGGTCACAATCTGCCGATCGAAGAGAACGATATGTAATTAATGAGAAAGGTCTGGACCGTGTTGAATTTCTACTTTGTGCAAATGCCGGGGAGAAAGTACAACCACTTCGCAAGGTTGCAAGTGGCGGGGAGCTATCACGGATCATGCTGGCGCTAAAATCAATAATTATGGAAAGCAAACCTGCCGGAACTGTGATATTTGATGAAGTTGATACAGGAGTAGGGGGAGAGATCGCTCATGCGATAGGCGGTAGATTGAAGAATATTGCTCTACAAAGTCAGGTTATGGTGGTCACGCATCTCCATCAAATCGCAGGGCTTGCCAACAATCATTTCAGGATTTTCAAGCAGCTTCGAGAGGGGCGGACTGTTACTCATCTTCAGAGATTACAGGGGGACAGGAGATTAAAGGAACTTGCTCGCATGCTGGGTGGAGATGCGCCTGGCTCAGTGGTAATGGATCATGCTCGAGAACTTCTAACAAGAAACGAAGATCACCGGGAAGATGTCGTAGCCTGAGTAATTCTGTAAAATACAAAATCACGGAAACAGGAACAATATACTGGCATCCATTAGGAAGTAATTAAAATAAAGGGATAATTAATGCCGGGGGAGATGACCCCGGCAATGAGTCAAATGTTCCCTTGATTTTATTCCATCTTCCTTTTTTTTCCCGCCTACTCACCCCGGAATTTCTATTGATTGGCATCGGGGGGCTTCTAATTATGCCTTATATCAAGGGTCTACGAATCACACACCCCGGGTATTCCGGCTTCGAGTTGAGAATACGATTATCAAATTTTGTTTTTTTGTGTGAATGAGTGTCACCCTGGCAACCGGTGTGTAAAAGTTTGCTACATTTTCTACGAACAATCTTGAATAGACTGACGTTTAGGTCCTCTTTGGCCAGGGGGATTATAGCTCTAATGATGACAATGGGGCTTACGATCCTCCCTCTTTACTCCGATGGGGCAGATTATATAGGAAAGAAAATTGTAGATATTAAATTTGAAGGTATCATAAACGCACCGGAGCTTGACCTCAAAGCAATTATCTCCATTCAACCCGGGCAGGCACTTACTCAGGAAAGTTTGAATCGCGACCTGAAGAGAATATTTGAGACAGGATATTTTTCTGATATAAAATTACGAATTTTGCCTGTCGGTGATGATTCTATTACTGTTATATACCAGGTAAAAGAACGCCCTCGCATAGACAGGATTGATTTTCTTGGTGTTGAAGAGCTGTATCCGGCAGATCTTCGAACCTCACTCCCATATAAAGAAGGTTCCGTCTATTCATCTCAAAAAGTCCTGGATGGGAAAACTGTTCTGCAGCGTAAATATCGTGATGAGGGATTCTTTCTAGCAGAAGTATGGGTCAAAACATCGGAAATTGATCCGGAAACAAACACGCTCAATATTACCTATATTGTTGATGAAGGTGAGGATATTTCTGTTTCCAAGATAAATATTATTGGAACGAAAAAACTGAATCCAGAAAATATCATGAAAATCCTTGAACAGAAGGAAGAAGGATTTTTTGAAGATGCCGGATTCCTTGAATCCAGGTTCGAGGAAGATAAGTTTCGTATACTCGCTTTTGCAAAAAGCCAGGGTTTTCTTGATGCAGCTATTGTAAAAGAAGATACGGGTTATGAAATTCGCTGGAGAAATCCCTCCAAACCGGAAGAGGGAAGGGTCGTTGTCATAACCTATACAATTGATGAGGGTCCAATTTATTATTATGGCGGGTATTCTCTTGAGCATGACACAAATGCTATAAATGAGGAGCTTAATCCGCCCGAAAGACGTCTGGTGAAACCTGGAGAATTTACTCCTGTTTATGAGGCTGTTGTAATTCTCGATAATCTTGAATACCTCAATTATTCGATGGGGGAAGTATATGATGAGTCAAAATACTTCCGCGATCGACAGTTTATCCAGGACCTGTATTCTCAACGAGGATACGTATATGCTCAGGTTGTACCCAATATTATTGAGTTTCCCTTAACAAAGGAAATTCTTGATCGATACGAACAATGCCTCCAGATTGATGAACCCCAATCTCAAGCGGATGAACGCTGCAAACAGGAGGCTGGCTGGATTGATCTATCCATGGCCCGCGAGCGTCTGGATGAGTATGGGGAAGAGGAAGGTAACACGCTTCGTCATGTTCATTTTGTTATTCGAGAGCATAAACTGGCCTATATTGAAAACATTATTGTCAAGGGAATGGTAAAAACCCAGGAGAAGGTTATTCGTCGTGAACTTCTCATGAAAGAAGGTCAGTTGTTCAATAAAGCTCTTGTTGATCGCAGCCGTGAGAAGCTCATTAATACCGGCTTTTTTAAAGAAGTAAACCTTCAGATGCGACCGGGCTCTGATGATCAAAAAATGAATCTGATTATCGATGTGCAGGAACAACCTACCGGAACCATCTCCATGGGGGGTGGTTATGGAACCGCCTCCGGATTCTCAATCTTTGTTGAGGGTGGAGAGACCAATCTCAATGGAACTGGCCGAAAAGTGAATGGTCGCTTGCAGTATGGTCCTACTGTAAAAGAGGTGGGCCTTACTTACACGGATCCCTGGTTTTACGAGGCCTGTGAGGATAATACAGGTTCTTTCTGGAAGAAGAAGCAAAAGCAGTTCGATGAAGCAGAGAGCCTGGACTCCATTGCGATCATAGCGGAGAGTTTACAGAATGATTATTCTGTCTATCGGGACAGAATCCTCGAGTATATCGAAGATGCTCGAAAGGACCGTGAAGAAGTCACTCTTGAGGATATTGACACAGTTAAAGTTCGAATCCGCAGTATTATAAAAAATTATGTGGCGAAAGAAGAAGACTGTTTTCGTAGCGCTCCAAGGCCCTGGGCTCTCAGTATGCAGCTCTATTATCGAACTTCCAGTATTCGATTTGATGCTTCCAATGCAATTCAGGTGTCAGACACCGCTGCTGATATGTTTGAGGGAGCCAGTTATGATATAGAATCCTACGGAATTGGTATGGGACTCAGTCATACCTTCCTGGTAAACTGGGCGCACTATCACAGATACATGCCATCTTTCTCTCGTGTGACACAACCTACGGCGCTTGTAAGCAGTTCCATAATCGAGCAGGAGAAACTCGGGTGGCAGTTTAAATCAAGCCTGACGAATGGTATTGTTTATGATACGCGTGATAACGTTTTTTCTCCTACGTCCGGATTCAGCATTGATATTTCCATGGAGACTGTGGGGCAGTTTCTTGGAGGAGATGATCACTTTAATGAGTATAAAGCCTCTTCGCAGACTTACTGGTGGTGGTTTGACTATACCTTCGGCGGATTGTTTAGAAATAACAAGCTGAAACGATGGCGTGTTGTTCAGGAAGTCCGTTTTTCCGGAGTATTCTCCCATGAAACGACTCCTTATGGCAAGAGTCAGGATAAGGATATAAATCCTTACATGGAAGTTTACGATCATCATTTTCTCGGTGGTTATGAGACACTTCGTGGGTATTCATATGCTGACCCAAGTTATCCGCTTGTATGGCGCGACGGTGGAAATCATATGCTTTTATTCAGCACCGAACTGCGATTCCCCATTGAACCTTCCATTTTATGGTTGGTCGCCTTCTTTGATGGAGGATCATTATACGATAATGTAGGAGAATATACCGGTACAATGAAAAAGTACCTGGATGAATATGATTCCAATATTAATGCCCTTAAGTCCAAAACTGATCCTGCAGCTTACTGGGTTACGGATCATTACAATTACTTAAAAGGTATGAATTTTTTCGGAAGTTACTATGACTGGAATGATCCCAGAAATGCAGTCTTAAGTGCCCGAAATGTCTCACTACATCGTATGTTATTCTCATATGGGGTCGGATTGCGTGTTCAAATTCCTGTTTTACCCCTTCGCTTATATCTGGCCAAGAAAGTATACTATGCCGGCAGAGGAGCATTCCGGCCGCTTCCCGGTGATTCAAACTGGGAGTTTGTTTTCGGAATTGGCGATTATAGATTCCGGTGACCGGGTGGCTTGAACATTCAATTACATAATATCGGAGAATTAAATGTCGAGTCATGAAAAAGCAGGACAATCAGTCAGTGATAAGATGGATGATAGTGATAAGGATTATTCTCGTGCATCCAGACTGCTATCCTATCTTATGAGATATCGGATCAGGCTTCTAACCGGTATCTTCTTTGCTCTATTTGCCTCAATATCAAATATATTTTCAATTACAATGTTCATTCCGATCTTCAATGCCCTGGGAGATTCCGATAAAGTCGTAGTCTTTCAAATTGGAAAATCTGAACTGGAAAAGTACGATAGAATAGAAAATGGCGAAGAGTTGCCTGTTCATGAAGAACTCGCTGCCTACTGGGCTCATATAAGGCACGAAATCAATGAGTTCATAGCTCCCTATTCCCCGAAAGAAGTAATCTTTATTATATCGGGGTCTATTCTGCCTCTTTATCTACTCAAGCTTATAAGTGTAACACTAACCATTTACCTGGTTGGCACGGCAGGTCTTCTAGCTGTAAGGGATATGCGCGACGAGTTGTATCAGAAGATGAATCAGCTTGGAATGGATTATTTTGCGCATGAGCGGACAGGACTGATTATGAGCCGTATTATAAATGATGCGGAAGTGATCGGTAAGTCAATCTCAATGGAGTTCAGTACTGCGATAATAAATGTATTTTATATTATTACATCGCTTATGCTTCTTACCGCTATCTCCTGGGATATGTTGATAATCACCTTTCTCGTTGCTCCCATAACAAGTATTCCCATTGGTAAACTTGCAAAAAAAATCAGAAGAGTTACAATGGCACAGCAGGAATGGCTGGGACGAATGGGGGGCCATGTTCAGGAAGTAATCAGCGGTATACGTGTGATTCGTGCATTTTCCATGGAGCGTTTTGAGAAGACACGCTTCAAGAAGATAAACGAAGAAATGTATCGCAATACATATGAGGTGCACTACAATCACCAGGTAGGTCCGGCGGTAACAGAATTTATTGCGACTATAATTATTCTAGGATTTCTGTCATGGGGAGCTTATCGAATTTCTGATGGGCACATGGACCGTGGGATGTTCTTTGCTTTCTTTTTTACTTTGATTTTTGTTATGAGGCCTTTGAAGCAGGTCAATGTAATGGTGAATCTGTTTCAGACAGCCCTGGGGGCTGCTGATCGCGTTTTTGAAGTTCTTGATCGCGAAGGACAGATTATCGATCCGGAAGATGCACCGGAATTCAATACCGTCCAGAAGGAAATTGCTTTTAAGAATGTAAGCTTCCGATACCCCGGCGAGAGCAGGTATGCATTAAAAAACATTAACCTTGTCGCTCCTCGCGGGAAGACTCTTTCTATTGTCGGTTCATCCGGCGCTGGAAAATCAACTTTGATGGATTTGCTTCCGCGCTTTTATGAACCGAATTCCGGAACCGTAGAGATAGATGGAGAGGATATTAAAAAATGGAAGGTGCGAAGCCTCCGAACTCGAATTGGTATAGTAACACAAAATATATTCTTATTCAATGCAACACTTCGCGAAAATATTGCGTATGGCCGAAACGATGTAGCATTTTCACGAATTGAAGAAGTTGCCAGAGCCGCCAATGCACATGAATTTATTGAGAAGCTTCCGCTTGGATATGAGACTCCTGTCGGAGAGAGAGGAGTGATGTTATCTGGCGGACAGCGTCAGCGAATAGCAATTGCAAGAGCACTTCTTCACAATCCGCCAATCTTGATTTTTGATGAAGCCACTTCCAGTCTGGATAATGAATCTGAGATGCTGATTCAGGAAGCTATGGAGACACTTCGCAAAGGTAGAACTGTATTTATGATTGCTCACAGATTATCCACAGTTTATAAATCTGATGAAAT
This sequence comes from Leptospirales bacterium, assembly GCA_050295715.1. Lineage (GTDB taxonomy): Bacteria > Spirochaetota > Leptospiria > Leptospirales > Leptonemataceae > JBNKQE01. The sequence continues at coordinate 3,668 of JBNKQE010000105.1, read as the reverse complement.
CATAGTTATGGATGACGGAGAAATCGCTGAAAGGGGTAATCATAAGACCTTACTTGAAAATAGCAAAATATACAGAAAACTATACGAAATGCAATTCACCGAGCAGGGATAAAAACTATGGGGATTGCAAAATTTGACAGAATTCATCTGGATTGGTGATTTGCATGCGCAGGCCCGGAATTCTTGAAAAAATATATCTTTATTTCCACCATAGAAAGTTTAAAAGGCGCAGTGAAAACTCCAGAAGATTCAATGATAGATATATTGTATCTGTCGGAAATCTTTCTGCAGGGGGTACCGGCAAAACACCTGCTGTAATTGAACTTGCCAGCCGCATATCTGATCTTAATCCACTGATTGTGCTCCGTGGTTACGGAGGACGAGCATCATCCAGTGGCGCACTTGTTTCGGATGGGAAGAAAATACTGGCTTCGTATGAAGATGTTGGTGATGAAGCTATTCTTATTGCTCGCAAAGCAAGGTCAAGAGTGGCGATTATGAAGGATCGCTCAAGTGCAATTGAGTCTTTCGGGCTGCCAGGTTCTCCTGTTATACTGGATGATGCCTTTCAAAATCCCTCAGTCTTTAGAAATCACGATCTTGTTTTAATCGATTGTACGGTTGATCCGGACAGAGTAAAAGTATTTCCAGCCGGTTCTTTTCGTGAAGACTGGAGTGCTTTAAGCCGAGCAGACTCAATTCTTCTTACAAGAACCGACCTTGTGGACGACGGCAGGATCGATAAGATTTTGTCTGTAATCAATCGTGTGGCTCCGGGAATACCTGTATTTCGAAGCATTCATCGCCCGATAATAAAAGGTGAACATCCTGGTCAGTTTGATGCTGGTGCCTTTTGTGGAATTGGAAATCCTGAATCATTCAGGAATACTCTGACAAATTTTGGTATTCATCCTGTTGCATTTCGTAAGTTCCGTGATCATCAACCGTTTACAAAAAAAAATATTGCATCGATATTTCAGGATAATGATCTGATCTGGTATACAACAGAAAAAGATAAAATTCGTATAGATGCACTGGATATTAAGGCAGAGTGGCTGGATCGTCTGAGATTGGTCGAGATTCAACTGGAAATTGTTGGAGCAGACAAAGAGGATTTCTTTTCCGTAATTTTTAATGGCCTGTCATTGTGATTGACATATCCATTGAAGAATATGCTCGTTAACCAGTATCCAGAAGTCGCAGGAAGCGGTATCGTTTTTTATTGGTCAGTTGTGACAGTATTCGCGATGTGTAAGTCAATCCAGGGTAAAGCATTTACAATTTCAGGATTGCAATGTATGTGAAAAATCTCTGTTTACAGGAAGCTGGGAAGTCTGACAGAGTTGTTCCAGTGGCTTACAGTTTAGCCACAATTTAGATTAAACCTGGAGTATATCCCCTTGGGCACAAATGTTATAATTATTTTTGGTATTGCAATAACCCTGAATGCTGTTGCTAATATTTTGATTAAGGCTTCCGCTCTCAAAAAAGATAGCTCCGGTATTGATGGAATGGTGAAGGGATTTTTACTGAATCCCTGGATGATAGCGGGGATTCTCAGTTTTGGTCTGGCTTTGATTGCCTATCGATATGTTCTCAATCAGGGAATCAAGGTAAGTGTTGCCTATCCCATTATGACCACTACTGGATATGCAATTGTCATTGTTGCATCACGGTTGTTCTTTCAGGAGTACCTCAGTAATCTGCAGTGGCTCGGGATTGCACTCGTTGTTGCGGGAATCTGGTTGATTTCATCTCAGATGGCACCCACACCTTAGTATTTTCGACTGCTCAATGAAAATGCAGAAGTTCAATATGTTGTACCCGGCAGGTCATCTTTTTTATTGGCCAGGCCAATTCTGATGGATTATTTATCCATATTTGTCAGTCTTATATTTGTAAACATTGAGCCATACTACTAACTGATATGAATCATACATGATTGAGAAATCCGATTTGAAACCGGATGGTTTTCGTATATACAGAGAGTTTTTAGGTGCCGATTATTTCGAAATTGCTTTTCATATGATGGCATCAATAGAGAACGGTAAAACAAAGGAATCATTTTTCCCGGGGTAATTTCTATGTCGACGACAGGTCACAGCGATCAAGATAATAATGAAAATGAAAGGTTGTATGAACAGGCAGCAGAGGATTATATGCCTGTTGATGGAACTTCAGCAGCGGATATGTTTGGTGGAACCACCGGTTTAACCTATCGCGATTACCTAATCCTTCCTGGTTTCATTGATTTCAATCCTGGTGATGTCGCACTGGAAACTAATGTCAGTCGAGATCTTCGAATTCAAACTCCACTGATTACATCTCCAATGGATACCGTAACCGAAGACCGTATGGCAATAGCCGTTGCTCTTGTAGGCGGGATTGGTATTGTCCATTATAACAACACAATTGAAAAACAAAGAGAACTTGTTCAAAAAGTAAAGCGATACAAGAATGGATTTATAACTGATCCCATTGTCCTTGGCCCGGAAAACACAATCCAGGACCTGGATAGAGTCAAATCTCGCCATGGATTCTCCGGTATCCCGATAACGGAAGATGGAACAAGAGATTCAAAATTAATTGGTATAGTTACAAATCGCGATGTGGATTTTGAAAAAGAGAGATCCATAAAATTGCGTGAAGTGATGACCCGGGAGCTTATAACCGCTACAGAGGGTGTTGGCCTTTCCGAAGCAAATGAGATTCTTAAAAAGTCAAAAAAGGGCAAGCTTCCCATTTTGAATGATAAGGGGCATCTGATCGCGCTTGTATGCCGCTCGGACCTTCAAAAACATCGGGAATTTCCCATCGCTTCCAAGGATTCGAAAAAGCGGTTGATGGTTGGCGCTGCCATCTCAACGAAACCACAAGGAGTGGATAGACTTCATGCCCTTATGGAAGTGGGTGTGGATCTTATCGTTATTGATTCCGCTCAGGGGAACTCTCGTTACCAGGTTGACCTTGTAAAATATATTAAAAAGACATATCCTGAGCTCCAGATTATGGCAGGAAATGTAGTTACTGTCGATCAGGCGGTAAGCCTGATTCGAGCAGGTGCTGATTCACTTCGTATCGGGATGGGATCGGGATCTATCTGTATTACTCAGGATACTATGGCTGTAGGGAGGGCTCAGGCTACAGCCGTATATCAGACTGCCCGGGCTGCGAGGAAATATAATGTGCCGGTTATTGCCGATGGTGGAATTCAGACAATCGGTGATATCTCCAATGCACTGGCTATTGGTGCTTCAGGAGCAATGATGGGATCTATGTTTGCCGGAACTCATGAAGCCCCCGGGGATTACTATTATGAAAATGGTATCCGACTGAAGCGATACCGGGGGATGGCCTCGCTGGAAGCAATGGCAGCGGGCGGTGATAAAAGATATTTTTCCGAAGATCAAAATGTAAAAGTTGCCCAGGGTGTTTCCGGGTCTGTTGTGGACAAGGGATCCATGATGGATTTCGTGCCATATCTTACACAGGGATTGAAGCAGAGTTTTCAAGATATGGGTGTTCGTTCCTTAGCGGAACTTCATCAAAGATTGAATTCCGGGCAGTTGCGTTTTGAGAAAAGAACAATCAGCGCTCAGGCTCAAGGTTCTGTGCACAGTCTTTATAGCTATACACAACCGACAATGACAGCAAATCCACGTCAGGCT
>JBNKQE010000104.1:0-13511 GCA_050295715.1 Leptospirales bacterium | reverse complement strand
TTCGGATTGTTGTGGCCGTCGGCAATTCGCTGGCAGGAGATATCCATGCCTTTCCTCGGCAGTATCTTTATAATTACCAGCCTTCTTTTTTCAAGGGAATTGCTTGATTTGTCCGCACGGCCCATACCAAACATAATTTTCATAATTTTGATCATTCTTGGCGTAATCAAGATGCTGGCCGTTTTATCAGGAGTTATGTCTCAATCGGTTTCAACGAAAATAACGGGGATTTTCTTTTTTACACTTCTTACCCTCTTTATAACAATGGGGATCATCGATTTCGTTAAGATGGATCGTGTGGGTAAATATTATACATTTGGATGGGGTCTCTTTTTGATGACAACGACCGCCCACATGCTCTACGGTCTGCAACTCCTCCCTCATAGCATTCTGACCCGATATGTTTTCGCGACATCGCTGCCTTTCATTCTGGTAATATTTACGCTGGGATCAAGAGAACGCATTCGTCTTCTATTTCGACAATTGTCCTACCTTGAACAAAAACTATCTTCGCCGCCTATCCATACGGACGCCCCACGCGAATCAGAACCGTATCAGAAAAGTTATATCGGCAATCTCGATGTGGATGTAATCGTTGAGAAAATACGACAGGCGATGGAAGTTGATCATCTTTACTGCGATGAAAATCTGAAAGTCTCACAACTTGCCGAGTATATCGGTATCAACTCCCATCAGCTCTCGGAAATCCTGGCCAGAAGACTCGATACGACCTTTCCCGTTCTTTTGCGTGATTATCGAGTTCGAATGGCATGCAAACTTCTTATCGAGGAAATCGATATGAGCATTATTCGCATCGGTTACGAATGCGGATTCGGTTCCAAATCCTCGTTCAATCGAAGTTTTAAGGAAGCGACGAGCCTCACACCGGGCGAATACAGGCAGCTTAAATTGAGCGTATCCCGGCTTGGACCGATTATTCGTAAGTAGAATGTTGAATTCAGCATCCACCGATAACAATCGCATTAATTCGCCTCAAATACCAGCACACGGTCCCAATCATTCACATAGAGCCGGTTCTCATAAACAGTCATTCCGTATGGGCCTTGCATTTGATCCAGCCCGGTTCCGGTGCTGGTAGTCCCGAAATCGGCTTGCCCCAGAACCACATCCGCAGGCTGATTGATGGAAGTGGGCCAGCTATTCCAGATCAACACCCGGTAATTGAAACCATCCACCACGAAGATTTGATCCCCATTTACATATACCGCGTATGGACTGTTCAAATCATTGGCTGCCGCGCTACCCGCAGCTCCTGTAGTAAAGTCGGGCTGACCCAGAACAAGATCCGCCGCCTGCCCGTTGACTGTAGGCCAACTATTCCAGATCAATACACGGTGATAAAACTCATCCACCACCAGGATCCGTTCTCCGTCACTCCAGACCGAATAGGGCGAACTGAGAGAAGTGGATGCTGCGCTCGAAGAAGTACAAGTGTTCAGATTGGTCTGTCCCAGGACAAGATCGGGAGGAGTGTCCTGTCCTGATGGAATCGAGTTCCAGATCAGTACACGGTTATTGATAGTATCCGCCACTATCAGATGCGTTCCGTCTCTGAAGGCGCCTTCCGGTGAAGAGAAATGGGTTCCATCGCAAGTTGCGGCGGGAGCACTCAAAAGGGTACGTGCCCCGGTGTAGTTGCCGCTGGTCGTTATCATGCTATCCCAGATATAGATATTGCCATACGTGCTTATATTTTCATCCACATAACCGAATCCTTCGGTGCCGTTGTGCAATGCAAATACGGAGACGGGTTTGGAGGCCCCGGCTATAGAATAGACTTGGTCACCGGCTACGGTTCCCGATGTCAGGGAGGCGTCGAAAAAACGCAAAGTATTACTTGATTTATCGGGAATGATCAACTTCCCTCCCACTACTGCCGAATTCAAATTTGCCTGACTAAAACCAGTAATTTCCCCCACCGCCGATTGCCCGATGCTGAAGCTAAGTATGCAGTTGATCTCCACGTTGCTTACGTCCCCGGACAGGGTTCCCGATCCGTTGGTGACGGTGCAGGTTCTTCCACCGCTGTCGCTTACGGTGATATCATAATCATAGGCGGCGTTGATCCGGAAGCTCCGGATGCTTCCGGCGTCGTCACCGTATATAGTCGTAACGTTACTTCCGTTATTCTGAAGCGTTATGGAGCTGCCCGTGACGCCTTTGACCGTCCCCGATACGGTATGGGTGTTTTGCAGGTAGGACAAAAAGAGAAATCCCAGCCCCGCCGACGAGTTGAGCGTGGATGCGTTTCGTTCGGCGCGGACGCAGGAGAAAAGGGAGGTTGTTAAGATAACTACGATTCCTGAAAGTTGATACAGACGTTTCTTTGTATTCAAAATTTTCACCTTAAAATCGAAATTGCAGGTTTCCGGAGATGATTGCTTCCCTCTGTCCTTTCTCAAAATGACCTGCTGGCTGGAAATAAACAGCAATGCGAATCGGTTCAATTTTTTCGTTTTGTATTGCCACACCGGGAGGCGTATCGATGAAAAAGGAATGTGCCAGAATCCCCAGATAAGCAACACCGAACAGAAGCAGAGAATTGTTGTAGGTCCCGGCACTCCGATTATAGGCATTAAAGGACGCGGAGTCCATGGTCTGCAAAATATAAAGACTTAGAAGATCGCGGGTGTTTCCGAAATCGATTGTGCTGAGCGCGCCCACGGTCATATATTTTTGTGCGTTGCCGTTGTAAGCATTTCTGGCAGTGAGAAACTTGTTACGCGCGGATAGAAAATTGAAGGATGCAAGGGCGAAGAGGCCACCTTCCGCATATCCCGTAACTTTATTTCCGGCATAGTAATCGCCCCATCCGGGATAGGCCATGTTTCGCAGGAGTATCCCTTTCGTTGTAACCGGTTCGGGAAGGATGAAAAGGGGATTGCCGTAAGATTCTTCGGAAGAGTCGTTTTCACTTTCTGAAATATCTTTTCCCGACGACCACATTCGGTATTCCATGTGCATGGTGTTCCATACGAATTCATCTCGTTGCAGGCGGGCCTGTCTCTCTTTGCTGCGCCGTGCCTCCCACACTTGTTTTAACTTCTCTTCTTCTTTATGTTTTGTTTCGTCAGTCTTTTCTTCTTTCGAGGTCTTAGATGAAACGTAGCTGATTCTAGCCACATCCATTTTGGATATGGTGATAATTTTACCATCAGCCATAGAAAGACGGATTTCCTGGCGTGTCTGGGACACCACTGCCCCTGTGAGTACCGTCCCGTTTTTCAGAATTACACTTTCGCCAAAAAGTGCCGGAAAAGGTAGAAAGACAAACAGGAGCAGTAACCTGCCCGCAAACCTCACAATCCCGGCGGTGGGGTAATGATTTCGTTCGGCTCGCATGAAATTTGTGTTCCTCGGTAATAGAATGAATTTATTGTATAGCGATACGGGAGCAAAATATGGATATAAATGGCAGTGCATTAATCTTTGAACATCCTTACCTCTCCATTCTCTTTATGGAATGCAAGGATTCAATGTCGGACGCTTTCTATTATATTGTGAAAATATCTTTTGTCGTCCCATCTTAGAAATTGGGACCATTAAATCTTCCTTTTTTGTAAGCATTCAGCCCGGAGAGCAAGCTTCAACTTGATCTTATGGTTTGCTCTTACGGGGCGGGATCTTCGTCGTGTCAATTTTATCCTGATGAACGGGACTGGACTCGCCTTTCGGTTATTTCAAATGCCACAGGTTTTTCCCGGTGTTACATTTTTGTGTTTCTGATGCTTGTGAATTTGGGTGTTTCTATTTCCACTATTTCGGAATCCGAAATAGTGGAAGGAGTTCCATAAACCGCAGAGCAAAACAACAGAAATAAGAGGAGGAATCGTCCCCTGAATCTTTTGCTTTTCTCCCGTTTCGACATAGCCCGGGCCATTACTGTGTTCTTGCAACACGAAAGCCTATGGTCGGATGGAATGTGTCCGATGATATCGTAGATATTGCAGCGTTCGGGAGCCACGAAAGAGTATTGTCATACGCACCACCGTGGTAGATCCTCGATGCTACCACTAAATCGAAGTTCCACTCCGCCACATTGCCGCTCATGTCATAGATACCCAGGGCGTTGGGCAGTTTGCTTTTCACTGGCGCCGGTCCGGTCGCTGCATACACGGCATAGTTTATGGGATGGCCAGCGCCCATATAGCCGCTGACACGGCTGCCCAAATTATACTCCGTATCCGGGACAGAAAGGACTCCGTCGTTGTCCACATCCACAACGTAGCGCGCCGCAAGCTCCCATTCCTTTGCCGTGGGCAGGCGAAATCCATTGGCGTCGGGCCTGACGAAGGGGTTGTCACAACTTCCCGGAGTCAGGTCCACGGCGTTGCAGGTCGGCGTCAGGCTCGCATTTTTTTGTAGAAGCGTATAGGAGCTGTCCGTATAGTAAACCGGAGTGAGGGATGTTCCGTTTGCTTCATTGATGTACTCCGTCAGCGCATTGCACCAGACCATGGCTGACCTCCAGGAAACACTGCTGACCGGGAACTGGCCTGTGCTTCCTCCACCCGCAATACTCCCCTGGTTACCACTAAGGCTGTAACCATGGGTCGCACCCCAGAGCTTGACTGCATTCCATAGACCATAGGTGACCTCGGTCTCGCCGATCAAATAGCCGTTGCTTACAGTCGCAGGCGAAGTCACGGTGATTGTGCCACTATTGCCCATGTCATCGATTCCTCTCGGAAATGTTTTCGGCGGCACATAGACAACATTGAAAACATCGAAGCCGTCATAGCCACTGTACACGATCTGTGTGCCAGCGGTGGGAACATCTGTTACTGTAATCAGGGTATTATTGGAAGCGACCGTAGCATATCCGGTAGTATCGGTGGTACTAGCATCAATGCTGCTCGTCACCACCACACTCTTGTTCCCATCAAGTATAGTATCGTTTTGACCCACAAGGGTCACCGTCTGTACTGTGCTCCAGTCGGTGGGGGTGAAGGTGAGGTTCACATAGGCGTTGGCCGAAACACCACCGTCATTGGAGAGTTGCAACTCTGTGGTATCAAAGCTGCTTATGTGTATCACCACATTTCCATTGGGAGGGGTGTTCAGACTCACATTCTGGCTTCCTGTACCGTCTTCCGACAAAGTCGTTATTGTCGTTTCTATATAGATTCCTGGTGATTTGATCTCCAGTTCTACCGTTGTCTGTCCGCTTCCGTAGGCGTTAGTTGCCGTAATGACGTAAGAAGCGGAATCCTGCACCGATCGGGGAGTCCCACTGATGACGCAACTGACCGGATCGATGGAGAGCCCCTCCGGGAGCCCGGGAAGAGCATAACAGCTTGTGGGCGAATCGCCCCCGAGTTCCGGCGTAATGTTACTCACGGCTACATTGCGAACTATGCTGTAGGAGGAGGAATCGTAAGCGACCGTCGGCACAGCCGGGTTAATCCCGGAATCCGTGTTTGTGGTTCCTCCACTTCCGGTGGCGATGAGCGCCAGGAGCGACTCATCGTTTTCGTCTTTCCCGGAAGCAAGGCCCAGGCGATCACAGGAGGCGGATGCTCCCATGATCCATATGGCGATGCAGATGAGAGTCGTTTTTCGTATCATTTCCGATTTTTGATTTGCATTCATAATATTACCTTTTCTACAGATGATGTATATTTCACCTTCCCGGTGATGGGTGTATTCAGGGGCCACTCACCCAGTAATTCAATACATTGAACTTCAGTCCCGATGGGTGGTTTTTTTCTTGATAGAGAAACATCCCGTATCTGTAGCGATCCGACGCATAGGAGGCTGCATCGAGGGCCCCGACCGTTCCCGAATAGCTGAATTCTGTACCGGAAGAGGTCGTAACATCGCCATCGTAACCGAACCCGAACGAGGCTCCTCCAACAAAGCCGCCCGCAGGGCTGCCGATATCGGTATCCACGGACACGGTAACGTTGAAGCCGTTGGAATCGCTTACAGTGAATATGTCATCGTAAGAGATGGAAATCTCGTTGAATCCCGTTCCCTCGCCGACGGCTGCTTCGTCACTCATCAGACTGCCGCCATCATATGTAACGCAATACTCTTGCTTCGTAAAGTTTGCGTTACTTCTGTCAACGCCAACAGAGGTAATACAACCGTTTTCAGAGAGAATCGTATCCCTCTGTGATGACGTGGGATAGCTCCAGGGGTTGCCAGGTGTATGCTGGAAGGTTTCGCTCCCGATCACCCGATTGGGATTGATGGGCGCCACCATTTGATTGTAGTAGGATAGTTCCGCCATCTGCACCACCGGCGCGCGGGGAATCATGACCGGATAATCGGCTCCGACGAAGACGTCCGGATCCGTATTATCGGAGGGAACCGCCAGGATCTTGTATATGTAGATGTCCAGGGGAAGGCTTGAGAAGATGACCGAGTCTTCGTTTGTTCCGCTAGTGTACGCGATTCCCTTAGTCGTCGAGGCTTCATGTCCGTGGGACCATTCATGATGGTATTCGCCCTCTACCTGGATCTGCACAGCCCATACATCGGCCTTCCCAAATCTTCCTCCGGCTCGTACCGCGGCACTTACATTTGCGGAGGCTGTAAATCCATTACCCGATGTGCTGCTACTACCAAACTGGCTGGAACAGGAGGCGAGATTCTGGTTGGGCACCATGAGATTCTGCGTTACATCGGAGTAGCAGGGGGCGGCCGAAAGCACCGTTTGTGGGATGGGCTCGGTGAAACTCACATCGGTGTGGTCGTAGGAGAGAACCAGGCTGTCATCATCGGTATTGGCTGCGAAAAGAACCGGATAGTTACCTCTTACATCGTCCTGGCCGGCGTCGCCGTCGTCGTAGAGCTTCGAAGTGTTGTACCAGCCCATCTGTCCGAAGGCTCCGTTTTCGTCTACACCCCAGACGGGAATGTTACCGCTACGGCTGCGTCCCCAGTAGGCGATATCTCCGCGATGGTCGCCGTTGAAGTCGCCCACTGTGATCCAGGTATTGGAGCGATTGAATTCCCGGAGGGGATTGTTGGAGCCCACCGCCGTATTGTTATTGTTCATCAGCCCCCATATGTTCATATCTTTTCCATTACGATCCTTCATTACTTCGAAGGCATAATCGTAGACCCTGTTATTCACCAGGAGCTCCACTCTCCCGTCTCCGTCCGTGTCCAGGGTTTCCGCGAAAACATCCAGCGGCAGGATGTAATCGCAGCTCTGGGTGCTGCCGCAGTCTTCCGAATAGGAGTTTGCTCCTTTGGTCCAGTCTCCGGAGATGTTATCGGTGATGCGTCGAGTGGAAGCTGTGAGTTCCACATATTCGCTCCCATTATACTGTACGGAGATCAGGTCGTAGTGCATGTTGGAATTGGCGCTTGATGGGTATTCGACCCCGGCAAAGATAAACTCGGGGACGCCATCCCGATTCACATCCCCCGAGGTGACGTCGGCCAGCATGGGTTTGTAGACCGTACCGTCCGTGTCCTTAGCCTTAACCGCACCAAAAGCCCTGTAGGGCATCGTGCCACCGGAGTAGTCGTAGATCAGAAAGAAAGCCTGTGCCGTCTGTGGACTTGCCCCCACAGTGTCTATCTTTGTATAGCAAACAGCGATCTCCGCTTTGCCGTCTCCGGTCACGTCTCTCGCATTCACGTAAATGGATGTATCACGGCCACTCCCGTCTACGATGTATTCTCCCAGCTTTGCAAAGCCCACAGAGCCGTCGTCAAGAACGATGAGTTTCACACTACCCGTTGCGGAGGGGGTCCAGTCATCGGGATTGTTGGGGTTATAGCCCGCCACCGATTGAAAGGAACGAATTCCCACGGCAATGATGACCTCGTCCTTTCCATCTCCGTCGATATCTCCGGCCGTTACATCGATCATTCCCGGCCTATTGCCCGTTGTGCTGTAATAGGGAGTGGTACCGACAGTTTGCGTGGCAGCCATTACCCCGTAACTACCGTTCTTGCCATCTCTGGTGCTGAACCGGATGTTGCCATTGGTGTTATCCACATAGATCAGGGCCGTTTCATCGTAGCCGTCCCCGTCGAAATCGCCGGCTACACCGCCCTTGATCGTGTTGGTGATGGCCGGACTGGAATGGCCGTAGATTCCGAGGGGAGTGGGATTGTATCCCTGGTTCGTGGTTCCTATATTTTCGTATACGCCATTCAGGATGTTGGTGGTTGAACTGGCAGGTCCCCAGCCCACCAGTTCACTGATTTTACCAAAGGCCGCAGTTGGTCTCATCAGAGGATTGTAATTTGGCGGTAAGGGATCTCCGTTTTTATCCTCGAGAGGGGGGGGATCGATGTCCACGTTCAGGTTGGTGAGGGCCGCATTGATCGGGTCCAGAACCTGGATTTGAACAGTTTGCGGAACTCCAACTCCATACTTATTGGATGGTGTAATCGTGTAGGAGGTCGGTAATTGCCTGACGGTGGGCGTTCCGCTGATAGCGCAGGTGCTCGTGTCGATGAAGAGTCCTCCTGGCAGGGCGGGGGAGACGGCGCAGGCCGAAGGGGCCCCCCCTGTTGAGGAGGTTGGGTACAGTGTGGGTATCGTGTTGTTCACGGCATATGAATTTACCGCATTGGAATAGGTTATCTGTGGCGGTTGCCCCGGATTGATTTCAATCCCTGCTACAGTCGTTCCATTCCCGAAGTCGTTGGTGGCGGTGATCGTATAGTATGTCAGGCTTTGCTGTACCAACGCGGTTCCGAAGATTGCGCATGATGTGGGATTGATATAAAGCCCGTCCGGAAGTGAAGGGGAAGCGGAGCAACCCGTGGGGGAGGATCCCCCCAGGATCGGTTTGACCCTCACATTGCCATCCTGGGAATACGTATACGGGGAATCGGGAAAACTCATCTCGGGTGCTGTTCCCGACTCTTTTACACCGATGCTGACGTTTACTGCTGTACTGCCGTATTGATTGGTAGCCGTGATCGTATAGACCGCACTATTCTGCACAGATGTCGGTGTTCCACTGATAGCGCAGGAGGTATTGTTGAGGGAGAGTCCCGCCGGAAGCGCCGGTGTTGCCGTGCAACTGAAAGGTGCGTTGCCGCCCAGGCTCGGTACGATTGTCGTTATGGCGATATTTCGGGAGAAGACGTAGGATGAACTCTCGTAGGATAAAGCAGGCGGCAACCCCGCAGATACAATGGAAATGCTGATATGTGTACTACCGGACCCGCGCGAATTTTTCGCCGTTATCATGTACCCGGTGGGTCCCTGGGTCGTTGTCGGCGAACCGCTGATAGCACAGGACGTCGCGCTCAGAGAAAGTCCGGAGGGGAGGGCCGGCGACGCTACGCAGTTTGAAAAGGGACCTCCTCCAGAGGATGGCACGACTGTGGTAATAACGCTATTGCGAGTAAAGATATAAGGCGCGGTTGTGTAGCTCAATGCGGGCGCTCCGCCGCTTCCCGAAACCGGACCGCTGGAAGGGCTGCTTCCGGGGGGGAGGATTTCTATGGATATCCTTGTACTCCCCGTCCCGTATGAATTGGAAGCCGTGATTGTGAAATCCGTCGCATCCTGAATCGCCGTCGGTGTACCGGAGATCATACACGTTGACGAATCGATGGAGAGGCCGTCGGGCAGCGTGGGTGAACTTGTACAATTCGTAAGAGGAGTTGCTGATACCGTCGGAGTCGTTTCGGCGATGGAACTTCCCTCCCAGAAGGAGTAGCGATCGGAAACATATGTGATCGTGGGCGATTTGCTATCACCTGATTTAGCCAGTAAAAGCATCCAGTAAGGTGAATCTTCTTTATCAGCGGATGTGATCCCCAGAGAGTCCGTAACAGAACATGCCGAAATGAAGGATATGATTACAGCTGTGAATAGTAAGTATTGAAAGAATCCCGACCACCGGTGATGCTTCTTGATTGCTCGTTTTCTATCTGACATGGCTGCGTTCTCCGAAATTGACTGTCTCGTTTAACAAGATAAGGATACGATTATACACCGGTTTCGTCCAGGTGTCGTCCCAGTTTAGAAATTGGGACCACAAAATTATTAACCGGTCTGGCGTTAGAGATGAATCGCCTAAATCGGAGATTGATGATGAAGCATTCCTCAGAACATACCATAAACATCAGATGGGTGCGGTTCCCCGAGAGTACACAGCTGCAATAGACCGTTGCGGATAAAGAAAAAAGGTTGTGTGAATCTCTTTCGGTGTTATATAGCGATCTAAGTGTTTATCCGGCTGATAACAAAAAGAGAATAGACTTGCATGTTCTAAGGAAAGAGTTACCCGGCGTTAGAATTCATGTAAGAGTTAGAAATCTCTCGAATATTCAAAAGGCGAAATAAGAATGTGCGGTAGCGGATGGAAATAAGCCCTCACGCATAAAGCGCGAAATCTAAGGGGCATCTAAGTCAGGACTGTCCCATGGACTTGCAATGGAAGGAGTGTATAATAGCCGTTTATACGGCGACCGAAGGGGGAGGGCGTTGCCAGTGCAAGTCCGAAGTGGCCCGCCGCAGCAGTAAAAATGCAGTTAGTCGAAGTGTCCTTTGTTAATATAACTTTAATCTAAAATTTTTACTCATAAGTTTAAAATGTTTATCTAATGAAAACAAAGATGCTTTATTCTGGAGAGCATTTTGTACTATTATTAAATCTGGAATTCCGACATTGTTTATTCCGTTCTTAAGATTAGAAATTTGATACGCTGTAATTTCCGTCCAATCGATATTCATCGGAAAGCGTTCTACAGATTGGAGAATTTCAATAATTTGATTTTTCTTCTTGATCTTTAGAAATGGAATAAGTTCTGTTAGAATTAAATCATTAGTATAAATATTTCCAATATCAATCAATTCATCTACTTTAGAAGAAATCGGGGATTTGCTATTTTTGAAATATTCGATCCAGATTGATGAATCAATCAGAACTGAGCTCATCTTTTTCTAAGTTCATCCAGGTTGATATCAATATTTACGGCTCCCTTGAAATTCTTCAAGTTCTTCAATTTTTCACGTCTTATTAATGCTGTAAGTCCTTCTTTTATCACATCCGTTTTTGTTTTTAAGTGTGTGACTTTCATTGCTTCAAGCAATAGATCTTCAGGAATGTCTATGGTAGTTCTCATGATATGCATAGAGTAACGGAAATATATGCATTGTCAAGAATGATTATGGAAACAGTGTTTGTTTTGAGGATACAAGAGAATCCTTAATGGAAAGGTATACGCTAGTTGTTCTGGAATTTGAGTGCCCGAGTAAAAGTTGAATGCAGGGCTACCCGACTCCATCTTCAAGAGGGTGTGTTGCAAAGCTGTGTCTGAGGTTATGAATGCTAACTTTCTTGATGACTCCGGCTCTTTGTGGCGGAGTGGCTTAGCGCAGCAGATATTCGTAAAGATATGCGACGTGATGCCAACCATAAATCCAACTCACAAACGACATTACAGGAGAATATCTTGATTGGAAATTAGATGATATTTACAAGCAGATGAAACTAAATAATTATAAGCCTCGATAACTTCAGCAGTAATCTGTTGCTCAATCCGGTAACCAGGGCCGAGGATAATATCTGCAGAATTTATATCATTGTCAATAATATGGTAATCCCGTATGACCTTGACATGTTATAATATTTCGTTGTTAATTTTTTTTCATAAAAACAAACCGCATACATTCGCTTGCACTCCCGGAGGGAGAGGGCGCAGGACTGTAAAAGGAAAGCAAAATTTACAAGGACCAAGCAAGGGCGAATGAAGTGAGTGCCGCAGCGCTGCGGGTAAACCAGAGTTAAACGCAGTGTGCTTTCTTATAGTTTCTTATTAGTGCGAACACTTTCTATTACTTCTTTTATTGAGGCGATCACGGCATCCGGTCTATCAAATTGTATATAGTGTCCAGAATCATTCAAAATTTCATGACGGCTATTAGAAGACCAGGTTGCCTCTTCGTCTTGCAGTTCTCTCCAGATCAGCTTGGAGTGTTTACCATCTTCAATAGATATTCCTCCCATAATCATTAGCTCGTAATCAGTCAGAGGTCTCATTGCTGTCAAAACGTAAAGGGGGCGATTTTTAAAGTCATGGAACGCATTTGCTTCCTGTAAATACTTTTCAAGCATTTCCATTTCTTTTACATAGCCGGATGATCTCGAAGCATAAGCTATTGCAGGTTCTTTTGTTTCCACAGGCTGATTTTCCAGCCCGTGCCCTCCTTGAAAAGTAAGACCCGCCCTTAAAATACCAAATCTTGCAACGAGTTTCATGATAAACTTCTTGAAGTTTGACATTTTTGCATCTGGAAATGATGGAATTTCTTTTCTAATTCGATTGAATTGGTCGGGATGTGATGCATCGACAAATACAAGACCCGAGACATCGTCACCGAAATATTTTGTGAAAATGGTTACTAAAGGGCCGCCCATTGAATGGCCCACGAGAATGTAAGGAGGTTTTTCTTCAGCCACTTGCAATAATTCACGAAGGTCGCGAGCTATGTTTTGTCCTGTTGCTCGATCGTTTCTATCGTCGCTCCACATGATTCCACTCCTGCTATAAGTGCAAGCACGAGTGATATTTGATATTGAATCATGTACAGAAGCCCAACTCAAAGACCCAAAAGTATCGCCTCCCGACTCGAAAACAACAACCGGGGATCCAGTCCCCCGACAATCGAGCTGGATTCGCCTACCATCCTTTAGTTTGACCATTTTACCTGGTGGAGGAAATCTATTCCACGCTAACCGGGTCTCAATTAATTCCCAAATGAAAACAGTAGCGAATAGGAGAGTAAGGAAACCGGAAAATGCAATAACGCCTATAATAATCCATTTCTTCATAAAATATCACCATATTATAAAAAATCTAATTGCTGTAAATACTATTATCCATTATCAACATAAGAAGGTAATATGCCTCTGAGTGTTTTACTTTTGTCAATTAAGGAATGAAGGTCCAGGGGTAGGAAAACAAACACATAATTACGTATCTATTCTTCCACATAACGTCTAATGAAAAAGGTTTATTGAAGTGGCGAACAAAGTGAGTCATTTGTCGCAGCCCGTGCCCCACCGGCAACCTACATTCTCTCTCCGGGTAGTGAGTGTAATTTTGCTTTCTTTTTACAGTGAGCCGTCTACGTCCCACAGCGCAGCTTGAAATCGGCAGTTAAGCGAAGTTTGTTTACTCTCAGTTTTAATTTTCAGATTAAAAAGAAGTTGATAATAAATGCATGATTCTTATCAAGAATAATCTTGAAATCTGAAGATATTTATAAATCCTTTGAAGACAATTTGATATCCTATTTCCCGCTGTCTGCAGATACTCTAAATGATCTTCGAAAATGCTGTAATGTTCGAAGCCTGAAAAAGGGGGAACACTTCAACTCAATAGACAAAGTTCCTGTTTCAATGGCTTTTGTTTACTCCGGTCTTTTAAGATATTATATTTTAGATGAAGAAGGAAATGAATATAATAAGATATTTTTCTCTGAAAATATGTTCGCAGGGTCAATGGTTGCTCTTTTGCAAAATAGTCCATCTGTATTTTCGAGATCGGAAGAGCGT
>JBNKQE010000103.1:0-13517 GCA_050295715.1 Leptospirales bacterium | reverse complement strand
TAATAAGATGGTCGACAGCTTCCCTGTGAAATGTTTCATCGTAATGTTGGCCCCTTTGTCCCATTCTACCACTCCTTCAAAATTACTTATCGGAGTCCAGGAAACGGGGGGAACTTCACTTTGCGTTATCATAACATGTCTGTAACCAACCAGATTTTTACTACAACTTCTTACGATTCAAGAAACAAAATAACAGCTAAGCTCAGCCCAACCACATTGCAGGATAGTGATCCTATAGATTCACTTTGGCCACACATAATAAAACAATACAATTTTATTCAAAATTTTTCCGGATTATCAACAATATCCATAGCTTTGCACGAGTTATACACTAACCACTTCATAACAAAGGACCTCATAATTGAATTAGTAAATCAATCACCTACTGCGCCACATTTCCAGAAGAAAAGTATTGCTAAATCTATATATAGCGGATTTACAAGGGACATGAATACATTCGCTTATACCGGCATCCCTTTATTTGAATCAATTTTAAGGCATATTTTTTTAAACAATGGTGGGACTATTCTGCGCCAAGCTTCGAGTGATGGGACACAATCTGAAATTACATTAAAAACTTTGCTCTTAAGTGAAGAAGTTACTGACTTTTTGGGTAAAGCTATCGCAACTGATCTGATGGCTTTACTCGAAGATTCAAATGGCTATAAATTAAGGCATAATGTAGCTCACGGACTTATGAATGACAATCAAATTAATTCCTCAGTAGTTAACTATGCCTTTTTAGCTTTCTGTTTCTTAATTTTTAGACCGTTACAAATAATCCATGAACGCGACAGCGCATAATTATATGGGTTATCGTGCGTCCGGATAAGCCGTGTAGATCTTGTCGGGTGAAAGTTCTGATCGGATTTGCGGAGAGCCCGGTACGGTAATTCCGAACGCCGGGATCTGTGCGGGGGGCTGTAATGGCCGTCTCTACCGCGATCGCTGCGGGTCGGCCAGAGGCCGCCTTTGCTTGGTCTTGCCCTCTCCCCTTCGGTCGCACCCATAAACGCCGGACTATCCGGGGAGAGATAATAGGTTCGGCTATGCGGTCGGGCTTCGACAAGTGGCTCACTTTGTTCACCACTTCAGTAAAAATATATTCGTTATCGTGTTTCAAATAATAGATTGTGCTTTATCTTTCCATCATAATTATTTTGTATTAGAATTGGCTATCTTTTGGGGAGAAAATAAATAACTATATCACAACAATCTTTTGAATAAAATTTAACAAAAATAATGAAGCATAACTAAAGGTAAGTTAAAATGAAAAAAACTAATTTATTATTATCACTACTATTCCTGCTGCCACATATTTCTATGGGTGTTTTTGCAAATCCAGGAGAACTGCCTGTTATGATCAGGCCTTTTGGAGATTCAATCACTTTTGGATACAGTGATGATTTTTCTGCTACTTTCAATAATTGCTATAATAGCCAGATTTGGTGTTTATATCCAGGTGTTGAATATGACGGGTATTTTGGAGGCGGATATAGAGGTGTTTTAACATGGCTTGCAATTAATAAGAAAGAACCGATAATTAAACACTTTGGTACTGTGGGGAACCAATCTGGAGGCTCATCAATAAAACAGTGGTTATCAATGAGTCAAATCCATGATGGTTATCCTGGCGCAAGAACTGACCAGATGGTTCCTTACTCTTTGATGCCAACGCCTTTAGTTCCACCTATTCCAACTATTCCAACTATAACACTAATTCATCTTGGAACAAATGATATAGCTCAGGGGTTTAGTAGTAAACTAAATGAAGAAGATATAGTGAATAGGGCATCTAACAACCTATCAACAATAATTGAAAATATTTTAAATCATAATATGACTCATGTCTATGTGGCCAAAATTATTAGGTTTGCAAAGCCAAAACCTGGTTGTACATTTGCAGGGAAAAAGTGTATGGATTATTCATCAGCTAACAAAATTGTAGATAAATATAATACCAGGATTGGTGAAAAATTTGCTAATCTAAAAGGTGTAACAGTAGTCGACATGAGTAATCTATTATCTAATGATGATTATAGTGCAGACGGGGTGCATCCAGAACTATCGGGCTACTTTTTAATTTCGTGTAAGTGGTCTGAAGCGGCCAACCTGTTTTTATCAGAAAAGACTTGCAATAATATAAGCCTGGAAGAACTGAAAACCCTTAACCCCCTTGCCCAGGTTCCCAGGTAATCAACAAGTCAATTGGAAGCACCGAAAAGAGGAGATGGTTGAAAATGTCAATATTTCTTAATCATATTTATGATATATAATATATAAAGGAATTTTCACAATAATCTGACTCCTAAAACATGTGTTTCAAAGACGCGTTGACAGCCAATGACAGCGGGTGCCTGATGCACCCGCTTCGCGGTGCTCGGGTCTCGCAATGATTAAACGTATAACTGGTTATCATTGATGCGCATAAACTAATGGTTACCGTGCGTCCGGATAGGTCGGGTAGATCCTGTCGGGTGCAACTACTGAAGATGTAAGGGTGTCAATTTCCAGAATTCAATGTATCGAGGGCTCTATTCTTCCCTGTTCGCGAAATTCAACAGTGGCTTCCCATCTTTACGGCAGATTATGTCGGAGGTTATTCAAAACCTGGCATCCGAGAAAACCGGAACTGTCATTGCCACAAACAAAAACTAATGGATATGTTTTGGTTCCATACCTTGTATGGTTTAACAAAATATTCGAAAGTGTTTGAATGTGGCATATTTTTCAGCCCGTTTGTTAATCATTCCAGGTGATTCGAAAAGTTGAATCGCCCAGTCTCTCGACTTTCGGATTCGATACTTTACACATATTAAGAATACCCAGGTAGACGCCTTCCATTAATTTGTCTGCCGATCCTGGTGTAATAGCCTTAACGACAACTTCACCTTCTACCGCTTTCAGGAATTCTCTTGGAATAATTCCGTCCCCTCTCCAGGACATATTGAAACCTTCTGCCTCGAATTTAACCAATGACAATGGACTTTCCAGTATATGGTCGGGAATTGCCCCAACGGATTTGAGAGTCGGATAGATATACCGTCCAACGGTGGTGTATGCGAGATCTTTGCTTGCCGAGGCATTTCTATATGATTCAATCGCCAGATCAAACAGCTCCAGATTGTACCATCCATCGGGATCGAGTTCCCCGAATCCTTTTCCTGTTTTCTGTCTGATCTGATCGTCAAGTTTCTTTATCTCTGTTTTGTATATCTCCAGAAAGGAACAGACCAGGGTAATGAATTTTCCCTGAATTTCTATCATGTTGCAAACCTACCTTACATTTTTTAAAGATTAAATATGAACTAAACAGATCCGAGCAAGAATGCCCGGATGGGCACAACCCATTATTCTATCGCTCGACCTGAGTGATCTTATTGTTCCAGAAAATTTCTCTGCATTCAGAATAGCTGGAATCAGAATCAGAGATAAAAAAACCATAGAAAAAGTTCTTATACTGGCTCCCATTAGGAATAAAACCCTGTTACAGGAATTACCGGACCATTCTGGAGTCCAGGAGACCCGTCAAAATTTTTCAAAGAGATGCTATCCCATCATTGATTTCAAAAAATTCATTGAAATTAATGACTAACAAAATCAGGCATTTTCCTTCAACCAGGCAATAGCATCCTCAACACTTTTAACTTCAACCAGCTGAAGCCCGTGAGGACCGGTTTTTGCCTGGTAAGTCTTAACAGTTAACCTGGTCGTAGCCGAATCGGTTGTATTTATTGTTATAAAATACTTTATCCCGTTTGTCGCAAAGGCTGGAAAGATATCTGATCCGATAAAGTCCTGAATTTCCTTTGAAAATACACCCACTGCTTTACTTGAATCAACAATATACGCCTGGCCATTATTTGCCTTTGCATGCTTCAGTCCTTTTTCCAGGACTGCTTCACTGAACTCATCCAGTGTAACGAAATAGGTTGTCCAGGTATCCACGATCGCCCTGACTTCTTTATTCCAGTGCACATCAAGTTTACTCGGTATACTGAATACATGTTCCATTTTTTAACCATCTATTTTTTGATAAAATATCATACTTCATAAATGCATTCGCTTCGCCTTCAATTAAAAAAGATTCTCAAAATATATTTTATCAATTATTTACTCATTAATCAGTAATTTTACCATTTGATTATTTTCAAACTAGACCATTAATACAGGCCTTCATGCATTTTAACTTATTAGGTAGCTATATTTAACTAAGGCTAATTGCAAGAGAGAGATTGTATAAAATCTGCTCGGCGCAGCGGTTATCATAGCAGCAAACAAAAGTGATTATTTTGTTCCAGAAAAGTTATCCGCATTCCGAATAGCTGGAATCAGAATCAGAGATAAAAATACCATAGAAAAAGGTCTCATAAAGCCCCTATGAAAAATAGGGGCTGATTATCGGAAGTACCGAACTATTATCGAGTCCCAAAGACCCATTAAAATTTTGCACGACCAAGTTTTAGAGCATGCAAAACCCGGAGCACAGTTGTGCGAAAAAAATTTGTAATCTGAATATAGTGAGAATCCGGAAGTTCGAAAATTTCTGTTTTTTAAAAATTAGAGGGGTACGTGTTAAATTTCGCATAACTGATTGTTGCCGTACGTCCGGATAAGCCGGGCAAATCTTGTCGGGTGAAAGTCCTGATCGGATTTGCGGATTGTGAGTATCTCCTGATGATACGGTCGTTATGCGTAAAGAATGTGTGTTTGTAGATTTGTTTCCAGTTAGTTCGCTGATTCAGATTTTGTGCTTGATTTGTTTCATAATAATGCGAGTATACAGGGAGACTTATTTGATTTATGAATATTCGGAGATAATAAATGAAATACCCTATACTTTTCCTTTTATTGTTTTTTCTTTTTGCCTGTTCATTAAATGAATCCGCAAAAATTATTAAGAATAATACTGAGCTACATGAAGGACCAAACAAAGAAAGCAATATATTGACTCGCCTCCACAGTGGGCAAAATGTCACCTTGTTAGAAATAGATAGCAAAGAATATAATTATGATGGTACATTTACTAACTACTGGAAGAAGATCAGACTAAATGATGGCACCATTGGATATGTTTTTGGCGATTATATTTTAACCTCTAAAGAGGAAGAAATCATCAAAATTGCAGATGAGTATTCAATTGAAGCCAGCAAAGAGAAGGCGGAATTCGATTACAAACAATTTGAATATGATAGCATCTTCTTAAAAAACAATGAATGGGAAATTATTTACATTAGTATGGCTCCGCATGTAGTCGGGTCATGTAATGTAGTATATATTTACTTCAATGAAAAAACCAGCACCAGCTCATACAAATGTTTTTCATAAAACGAGAAACTTTGAGCAGCACAGCGTATAACATATGGATTAATTGCTGTGCTGCGGGACGGTGACAAGCTGCCCTTGCTTGACCTCGCTCTCTCCCTTCGGTCGCCGCATAAAGGCCGAACTATCTGGGGAGTGAAAATAGGTTCGGCTATGGGGGACGGGCTACGACAAATATTTGGCCTACGGCCAACCTCGTATAATTATGTTCGTTATTTGCAATGCGCCATTTCAAGAAAAATATGGTAGACATTTTATTCACTTTGATGCATTTTGAATAACATTGAAGCATTCGGATTATGTCTATGAAAACTCTTACTGTCAGAGTAGATGATGACACCTACAATTTATTAAAAAAAGCCGCGGATGGGGAGAAAAGAACTATCTCCAATTTTATTGAATATGCTACTCTCAGATATCTAACATCTGAATTATACGTTTCCGATGAAGAAATGGATGAGATTTCACAGGATCAAAAGCTTATTCAGAATCTTAAAAAAGGTATGAAAGAAGCAAAACAGGGTAAATATAAAATTGTCTCGTGATTCTTTTTCCATTGCCGAAACCGAATCTTTTGAAAAGAAAATTAAATCCCGTGATTTCAAGCATTTGAAGAGTAAGATTCAAAACTACGTTTATCCCATTCTTGAGAGGAATCCTTTTTTTGGACCAAATATAAAAAAGCTCAAAGGTGAACTTGAAGAAGTCTATAGATATCGAATCGGAAATTTTAGACTGTTCTATATAATTGAAGAAGAAAAGCTCCTTGTAATTTCCATTGACATTGAAAAAAGAAAGGATGCTTATAAATAAACGTTATGGTGCACTGCAAATAACTATGGTTTACACGCGGCGCTGCAGGATCGCTTTCAGCGACTTTTGCCTCTACCCCGGGAGACGGCTACAACTGGCGGAGTTATTATAGGTGAGCCTACGGGGTCGGGCTTCGTCAAATTGGCTTTCCGAGGGTCGCCAACTTCAGTAAAAGTATATTCGTTAGGCGCAAATAGATAGGATAATTATATGTTTAATATCAAAGAAATAGCAATCACTCTAAATACATTATCTATGGACTACAAAATAGGTAATCTTCAAGATCTTCGGAAAAAATTGAAAGGCCTCGACAGAAGACCAGGAACTGACCTATTCAGAGAGGAAACTATTTCAAGGGATAACGAGTGGGCATTTCATTTTGGTGGAAGGAAGGAACTTCAATTTAATATTGGAACGGAAAAAGAAGGTTTGCGATTCGGAATAGCATTTTCCTTAGAGCCAAGTCAGACATTGCCTGATATATCGCTTTTGTACCCTAAAATATACAAATTTAACCAATACATACGAGAAAAACCGTCATTCCTACATGAGTATAAAATGTGGTATTGGCAGAAAAGTAACAGAAGTTCTATTTTCAATGTATCAGAAATCAATGAAGATCTCATCCAAAACAATAATTTCATCTTTATTGGAAAAATATCAGAAGCTTTAGACTATGATCAAATTCTATCCACTTTTGATCATTTATTGGAATTGTACATTTATGTTGAATCCAGTGATAAGATTGATTCCTCAGATTCTTCTGATGATACTTCAACATTTACTTTTACCCCTTCAAAGCGCCAATTAGTAGCTAAAAGAAATTATTCTACAGTTCAAAGACAAATTTCAGTAGATGTTCGCCATTCCATTTTACAGGAAAAATTATACAACAATCTAGCTTCCCAATACGGTGTTGAAAATATTGCGATTGAACACATGATAAATGGAAAACCTGTAGACTTGATATTAAGAAATGATAGTGAATTTTGGTTTTTCGAGGTTAAAACAAACAGAACAGCTAAAGAATGCATTAGAGCTGCATTTGGCCAACTTTTCGAATATGCATATTGGCCTGGAAAAATAAATGCAAATCGGTTAATTGTTGCAGGAGAAAAACCCCTTGATCAATCATCCATGGGCTATTTAGATTTCTTAAAAAACAAATTTGGAATTCCAATTGAATATACTCAAGTCAATATCGAGAATATCGACTGCACGTAACTGATGGTTTAGGTGCGTCCGGATAAGCCGGGTAGATCTTATCAGGTGAAAGTCCTGATCGGGCAAAGGCGAGCCATCGGTCCGTATCGAGTGTTGCGTGATGGAAGGTAACGACCATTGCGAAGCGTATACAGAGAAGCATGAGAGCCACAGGGAGACGCAACTCATGAAGCACACTGAGCACCGAGAGAAGTAAATCGAGGAAGACGACGCGCTGGTAACCGCAGCAGCCAGCACTCGCCTGAGCGCTATGGTCAGATCAGGCGAGTTCCTCCGAAAAATGAATACTTTAAGATAGGAGCACAAACAATACGATGAAAAAATACATAATTATCTCCTTATCAATTATCCTTTCTCTACCTGTCATCATTGTAATTATATATTTCATTGGAGCCTGGCGTTTCAGAGAAGAAACAGAAGACAAGAAAAGTGAAATACTGAAAGCATCCAGGAAATACGACGAAGTTGTAACAGAACAAAGCATAAAAGATTTACCTGAACCTGTTCAAAAATGGCTCATAAACTCAGGGGTTATCGGAAAGCCAGGAGTAAGCACTGTATTTCTCAAACAAAAAGGACAAATGAAGCTTGATCCTGAGGCCAAAAACTGGATGGAAGCCGAAGCCCAGCAGACTTTCGCGACAGAGAAACCGGCTTTTGTCTGGTCACTCAAAACCAATCTCAGTGGATTCCCTGTTTATGGTAGGGATGGTTTTCAAGATGGTAAAGGTAGTATGGTTATATCATTGGGAGGTTTATTTTCGGTAGTAAATGTTGAAAACAACGAGAAAGGCAATAAAGCCAGTCTCCAACGTTATCTGGCAGAAATTGTCTGGTTCCCTTCCGCCGCTTTAAATTCTCATATTAAATGGGAATCAATTGATGATTTTTCTAGCAAAGCAACTATGAACTATCAAGGTACAGAGGGAGAAATGACTTTTTATTTTAACGAGTCCGGCGAAGTGGATCGTCTTGAAACGATGCGTTACAAAGGAGTAGAAAAAGATGACAGGGAGGAAAAATGGATTGGATATATTAGAAAAACAGAAGAAATAAACGGCATCAGGATTCCAACTGAGGTCGATATTGCCTGGTTTTTAGTGGGAGATCAAGAAGAATTTATCTGGTATAAACTTCAGGTCTTTGATGTGGAATTTAACTGACCAGGGAGTTTTTTTTATGGAAAAAGACAAGACGAAGCTTCGGAAGCTCAAACTTTTCCGATGGACGGTAGAAAGAAGCATCGCATAGCTATGAGGTAGTTCTGGGACAGGCTATTACTTAAGAGTCTTTATCATTTTTACAATATTTGCCTTACAAAGAATTCAACATTTTTATCATTAATATCTGAGAAAGATTTAATTTTTAGATGGCGACGAAATTTTCCAGCTCCTTCTAATAATTGATCTGGGTCTTTCATGGAGAAACCATTTCCAAATTCAAAAGAAATATGATTTTTTCTTACAAAAATACCTCCAAAATCTTCTTCAAGGGCAAACATGATACCGCCATACATCATTCTTTCATTTGTTTTAGGATGAATTTTAAAAACAATCTCACGTAGTTTTTGTAAGATGTTGAATTGTTCATCATTAAACATCATGATTTCTTCAAGAAATTTTCGCACTTTTTCGTCTTTTGATTTTTTCATAGTTATTTTGTAACTACTCAGTTAATGGCTACAATCAATATTTTGGAAATCTATATAATAAAAAGAAACAATTCAGCTATTCATAGGTGAATTGTTTCATCCAACAGTCTCAATCATATAATACGTGGTGAGTAGTTACGTTATTTTTTAGCTTCCGCAATAGTTAAAATATACCCATTGTTATCACGAACATAAAATTCTTTCACAACTTAAACTTTATCTTTTATACTATTGTAAAAATCTTCTACATTTGCAAGCTTAATTTAAAGAGTACAAGAAGCTCCAATTTGTGAATCCTTTAAAACAGGAACATCTTCTTTAACGTTTCTTCGGATTGAAGCATATTTTTTACATTGCCATTTTGGGCAGGTGTATACACAACTTTTTTGTCTTTTGGAATCTCATTTAGAATTCCGTCCGGAGTCCTGGAGACTCCTTAAAATTTTTATCGGCCATCACATTCGAATCAGTTCACGGGCATTATTTTTCTTGACGCATCTATTAGATGTATCTACTAGATATATTATGGATATAAAAAATATAATGAAAAAAATTCAGTTTGCTCGGATCATTAATACTTTTATTGTGATCTTATTCCTTCTTTCGGCCCTGCATTGCTCGGAGAATGTCCCACCTCCTGAACTTAGTGGGACATGGAAGGCGGGCTCTGCAACCGTGGAACTTAAAAATGGGGATGAATGGTTCCAGGTGCGAGCATGGTACCCTGCGCAGGAAGAATCGGAGAATAAACTTTTATCGAGTGATCCTTACACAATTCAGGCCTTTGCCGAAATTTTTGGAATTCCTTCCTTTTTGCTGGGCGATCCTGTAAAAAGTCGATCCGGATTGAAGGTCAAAATTCCAACGGGGAAATTTCCGGTGATTCTTTTTAATCACGGATTGCTTTCTTATGAGCGGCAAAACACTTTTCAGTTTGAACAGCTTGCCAGCCACGGATATATCGTTCTCTCCGTATCCACCCCCGGAGAGTCTGCGGTTATCGTTCGTGAAAATGGAGAGGTAGTTTTCATGAATAAAGAGGGGATGGCTTACACTGCCTACAGGAAGCAAGGCGACAATCTAGAGAAGATTGCTCCTGGTCTCAAGCGTAAAGTCGATCATGCAAAGGAGAGCGCGCTTTTTCCTGAGTATGCCAAACGCATGGCAATTCTGGCCCGGGATCCCACTTTTTCCGACATGTTGCCGATATTCGACAAAGTCTACAGGATCAATACTGTTTTACTCAATCGACTGCCGGAGATAAACAATGGGAAGATAAAATCGGAAATCAGTGGTCATATGGATCTGGATCATATCGGCGCTTTCGGACACTCTTTCGGTTCAATTATTTCCGGAATGCTTGCCATGCAGGATCATCGTGTCCGGGCCGCGATGGGATTTGATGCACCCCAACTGAATGTCTGGTCGGATCATTATGTTCCGTTTCCTGTCCCGGTTTGCTATGCATATGCCGATGAATTTACCATCTCCGATCAAACCCTTACCTTCAGCGGGATCAACCACCCCTTGCTGGCAGCGAAAGGAAGTTGCGAAGCGCTTTTCAGAAAGAGCGCACATTATAATTTTTCAGATTTAAATCAGATATCCTTTTTAAGATACTCACCCATGCTTGGTGATGTGGACAATACTCTAATGGCAGAAAACCTGGAGACACTGATTCTGGCATTTTTCAATACTCATTTGAAAAATAAAAATGAATTGGAGAAAATTCAGATGAAAGGGGTTGAACTGCAAGTATATTAAGAGCCGGTCTCAAAACCGGCCTTTGAAGGTCAGGATGACCTTCTGGCGTGATGTTTTCTTAAGAAAACTGAGCACAGGTGTATTCTAAGAGAACTTTCGAAAGGATTTCCATTACATATGCAAGATAAAATCATCCTTGGTATGCTCTCACTAAAACCGATGAGCATTTACGATCTTAAGAAAAATATGGAGAAGTCAACCTCCATGTTTTACAACACCAGCATCGGCTCCATTCATCCTGCCTGCCAGAAATTGCTGGCAGCGGGTTATATTACCAGTCACACTGAATCGGAAGGGAGGAGAAAAAAGACTGTATTCACAATAAATACAAAAGGAACGGACGCCTATTTAGAATGGTTGCAAAGTCCGCTTACTATCGGGAAAATTAAAGACGAACTCCTGGTAAGGATTTTTTTCTTTGCTGATGCCGATGCGGTTGAGCGCCGTTCCATACTGACGGGATATCTAGAAGAAATCGATCAATGGAAAACCGCTTTACAAAAGAAAAAAAAAGAAACTGATTCTATGCAAATTCCGGATGAATTTAGAAAGAAAGCCTATTATCAATTGGCGACACTGGATTTTGGATATGAGTATTTCTGCTTTCTGGAAAAATGGATACGCAACTTTATGCAAAAAGATTCAAAATCAAATAAAATGAAACAGAGGAATGCGAAATTCTGAATCAATTCTCAGACTCTTTTTAATTCCGTGGGGAACGTTCTCTGTGTAGAGAATTGACCGGGCCCGAAGTGAGAAAGGGGAGAAGGGCGTCGAGGCTCCCCCCTTCGGAGATTCGATTCATGTCGATACCATGTACAGTCACTGACCTGCCGGTTGCCGCAATGCCTAAAAATTCTTTACTGTGTGTCCCTCTCCCTGACCGGCGAGTTACAACTCTATCTCCCTCTGAAATCTGATCATCAACATTCATTTTCGTATCGGGGAATGCAGCGTTAAACATTTTGAAGTGAGTCTTAATCCCCTCAATTCCCGAAAGAAAACCTGGAGGTAGATTGTAGTGAACTACATTCGCAGCGAAGATTTCTTCGATCGCTTCAGGTTTTTGCCGGTTCCATAATTCTTCATAGATACGACGGGCAATGGCTTTGTTCTCTTCAGACATTAAATTGTCTCCTTGCGGCGATAGCGAATAGACTATCATTATTTCTAGCGTAAGGGGCAATGGGCCACATGAGCTGATCTCCCCAGAAGAAACCTTTGTTAAATTCCTTCCCTTTATTGTCAGAATAAAATAGCCTGATGACTCCCTTCTGAATATAGAATACCTTGTTCCATCTTGCTCCTGAGCGTAGCTTTCATTGTTCTTGTTGCAGGAATATATTCAGTATTCAGAAAAACAGGAGTCAGAAAGATGCAGTTCAAAGGCAGTCTTTTTTTTCCAAAGCAAACCATAGGAAATATTTGAATGTGAGCAAGTAAAAAATGATCAAATGGTTCAGGAATATTTATGGTGCTCCTGAAAAAACGTAGGCTGCGAAAACCCTTCTTTCTAACAAGTAGCACGAATATTGTATTTAATAGAATATCAGTAACCCAGGCCCGATACCGCCTGAAGTTCAGGTTATAGCTCTCAGGATCATCCTGCTTGAGACCCTTTCCTTACCTCTGAATCTCGTCCTCCCATTCAACTCCTTCGGCTTCATTTCTCCATCAACCCTTCCACCGCCGGTCTCAATTTGCACAACTTCCGATAACCCTCGGTCTTTAAAAGTTCCTGCCGGGTGTCGATCCATATTCGATGTCTGTCAATGACTGGTCGGGCGCTGTTTTCCGATACGTTTTTTATGCACAGTTTCTTAGAGAGCAGGATCTGCACGTATCAGGGTCAAAATTTGCGGTCAGTTTCCCATACGTCGGTTTTGCATGGAAGAACTGCTGATCTCATCGGCAGGGATCATCACTGAATCGATTCGCTGGTAACCGGTTTTCAGATACAGCGACCGTCTCTGCCTATATCAAGGATAAAATCAAATGCGAAGATGTAGATAAAGACCTTTATTTACCGATCGAACAGTGTGCAGTCATTCTCGCCACCGGAGAAAAGGAGCAAAAAGAGTCTGCCGAATCCTTCTTCGCTTTTCTAAAAACAGAGAAAGCAAAAAATATATTTAAAGTTTACGGTTATGCCGTTCTTTGACTTATGTCTTACGATTTCAGGCGAAAATCAATATGCATTTATGATGAAAAGAGGAGGGGCCTTTAATCGGACTCCTCTTGAATTTTATATTTATGAGTTCCTCGATCCTTCCAGCGCAAAAAGAACGATTCGTAAAACGTATAAATTAGAAAGGACCAGATCATTGTAACGATCAGAACAGAAATGAATGCCTTCGAAAAATCCAGATACGTCACCGTTTTATTCATTATGCTTTTCTGAATAACTGTAATACTGATGATACCGGTAATATACTGCCATAGATACATATTGTAACTTAACCGAGCAATAGGGGTGAAGATTTTCAAACTCAGAAATCGATTGATCCAGCCGGTACGTGTTAGAGCGAGAATTAAAATCAAACCATAACCGAGATTCAAAACTTCATATTTCCAAACGGTATAAAAAATACTTTTCGGCTGAAATGAGACCACATGTCCCCAGCCAAGAAGAATCAATCCGACCGATCCAATTACATATCTGTAAATTTTCCTGCTATTTACTCTATCCACCAGATCGAAGTGATAATAGAGATCCATGATGAGTATGCCCGTAACGAGC
>JBNKQE010000102.1:0-13479 GCA_050295715.1 Leptospirales bacterium | reverse complement strand
GAATGCTCTTCTGAAATTTGATAATACATTAATGGCATTTTCTATCACTCTTCTGGCGGGCCTTGCTACGGGTGCCGGCAGTCTTATTGCCCTTCAGGCCAGGCGTACCAATACGCGGTTGCTCTCTCTGGCACTAGGTTTTTCTGCCGGAGTGATGATATATGTGTCCTTTGTGGATATTTTGATCAATTCAGAGATGTCACTGAAAATGTTCTTCAGTGAGAGTGATGCAAAAATCATAAGCATTGCGTCCTTTTTCGGCGGTATCGCTTTGATAGCTCTCATTGACCGTCTTGTTCCGGAAATATCCAATCCGCATGAAATTCGTGATATAAGCAGTATACAGGCTGATATCACAGGTAACCCGTTTCTTTTAAGGACCGGAATAATATCGGCCATAGCTATTGCTGTACACAATTTTCCGGAAGGGATTGCAACATTCACAGCCGCACTAAAAGATATGAATACCGGGATCCCGATTGCTTTTGCCATTGCGATTCATAACATTCCGGAGGGAATTGCTGTCTCCATTCCAGTCTATTATGCCACAGGAAGTAAAAAGAAGGCTTTTATTTTATCGTTTCTCTCCGGTCTGGCTGAACCTCTGGGAGCATTACTTGGTTATGGATTTTTGTATTTTATGGTTCATGAAATGGTTTCGGGGATTCTATTCGGTCTTGTTGCGGGAATTATGGTTTTTATCTCACTGGATGAGTTGTTACCGGCAGCCGAGAAATACGGGGAGCATCACCTGGCTATATATGGACTGATTTCCGGTATGGCCTTTATGGCTTTAAGTATTCTAATGTATAGCTGATTGTATGACAGGAATGTAAGAGGGGAATTCAACCTTCCGGTCAATCCTGGATGGCCTGGAAGGTTGAGTAAATTGTAAATGATGAACGGACGATTTACCAGCCCGTGCTGTCCCTGTAACCGGCGGCCTGTTTGCGATAGACCGATCTATCAGACCAGATGACAAGCTGTGTTTCCACTTCAACAAGTTCTACATCAACTGTCTGCTCTACAATTCGATCACCACTGGATGTGTACGAATTCTCTTTGATGACTGTTCTTACAAAAAAGTTCGGACTTGTCATATTTCCCAGTGAGAGCATATTTGAAGTAAGACCGGATTGACTCAACTTGATCTCTTCAAGGGCTCTTCCACGAGCGGTCGTTCTAACTGTATATATTCTCTTTGCCAGTAGTTCTTTTACGAACTGATTGTCAAAGAAGTCTGTGGGGATCATTTCGGAAGTATCATTCTTGGTTGGATAGAATGCCAGAAAGATTCCTTCTTCCCTCGGGTTCTTCTCAAAATACTGGGATATTTTCCCGGCAAACTCTTTTCCTGATTTTTCAAGCTCGTATCTGGTCAATCCTCCAGAGTCTGAAACAAGGTCTGTCCCTACATCAAGTCTTCTGGCTCCTGTGGCGCAGGAAAAAAGAACAGATACGGATAATACTGCAAACAACATAGACTTAAGATACTTCATTATAAACAACTCCTTTAGAATTTGTTGAAACATCAATAATCCTGCACAAAGAAATAGAAATCAATTATCTATAATATGATTCGGTCATTGAAATAAGTTAACAAATAATTCAACCAAAACCTTATTTAAAGAGTAATAATCAAAAATATGAAATACTCGTAAAGTCGAAAAAGTTTACAGTGGATATTCAGATTATTGTAATAATTGAGAAAAATTTGAAAACTTCCTCTTTATATGTGAAATGTTTTACAGGCTTTTTCCTTAGTTATGCTCTTCAGATTGCACTGAAGAGCATAACTGGAAAATTCTGCATTCCATAATTACTATTCAATGCGAACACGGGCAGGGTCACCGAATTGCGCGATAAATCTATGATTCATTAATTAAAGAATGCAGCCTGTGCGGCAGAGACTGGTGTTCCTACCAGGAAAAACACCGTATGTGGCCGGGGTTTATTGTAAGAGATTGTGGGATTACCGAAATTAACATAGTTATGAACCTCTGAACAATTCGCCTGACGTATTTTCACAGATATTTAACGGTTTTTTTATTTCATTCTCAAGATCATTTTTTCGTTGAAAAATGAGTGTTGTACTGTATGATCCAGTTTGTTTCAGAGTCACAATGAATATTTTTAAGGTTTCATTCATGATTCTATGGATTCATGCAAAAATCTGCAGAAAAAGTAGCGAGGTAAATTCAATTTTACCAGTAAAAAATACGACATGTATACTAAGCGTGTTTTCAGGTTTAAAAAGGGATAAATATCCTTCTTAGATATGAACAACATGTGTTGTTGTCGTAAATTAAGTAAGTTTTTTTTCCAGAGGGTTAGTATAACTGGTTGTGGATTCGTCATATAACTGGTTACCTGTCCGGTGAAATTATTTCACCGGCGTGAAAAAATTAACGCTCAATAGAAAAAAATTACTGCTTTTTTTAGAAGAAACATATATGGTGGGTAGTTCGTAGTATTGCCAGGCGATCTGCCGGTTATCAACTTAGGCTTTTTTGGTCCGGAGTGGGCAGAATCTGTTACCGGAAAAAAGCTGGTTGGTTGGACTGTCTAGCTGTTGTGACAGGATGACGGTTGAACGAAGAACAGGCAAAATAGAATAACGGAGTCTCTCCAGAGAGTATTCGGAGGAAAGGATATGGCCGGAGGTCAGTTTCCCAAAAGTCCAAACAAAGTCGATCCGGTAATTCCCGGCGCGGTGGCGTCCCGTACTTCATTAGTATGGGAAGGCAGAAATAAGGGTGTAGAATCTAAAAAGATCATCGACGATGCAACCAAACGGATTAGCTCATTTGTACAGACAAAGATGCCACCTGAGGTTCTAAAGAACGTCGATATCATGGCTAGCCTGGAAGATAAAGTTTTTAACTATGTGAACCAGGCTTATGTAAACATGCTGAATCGTTATTCTGTAACGGTTGAGGATGAAATGATTAAGAAAGTGCGAGACTTCGTTGATAAAGAAGAACTTCGTACTCTCGCCAGGTATACTCCACGCGAGATTGTTGATGTCCTTGATAAACTTGGTGGATACGACAAGTTTAATACAGGGGAACTGGAGAAGTCTGTCGTAAACATGTACGGTCACCTCCAGGGTCACATTCAGCGTGGTATGAACGACCTTGAAAATGAAACGAATGCTATTCTTCGACAGAAGACTGACGTTGGAGCATTTGTACGCGGTGAGAACACTTATTCGATCGTTAAATGTGCTTTTAAAGATAATAAGTACAGACCGAAGACCGTTTCTGATATCAAGTTATCAATTAACATTCTTGATGCAGAACTGATCTCTCCCATTTTTCATTATCAGTCCACAGTAGAATTTCTGCTGAAAGATACTCTGGCGAAACATATTCAGGAACTCATTGAAAAAGAGATCGAAGATCTCAAAGAGGAACTGATAGATAGCGGACGTCCTGAGCTGACTGATGGCGAAGTGATGTTCGAAAAGATCAAGAAGACTGATAAGTATACGGATGATGATGCATCTAATCCGAATTCAAAGAGATATACAATTCTTGCCAAGAAGTTCATGGACAAGATTGAAGGTCTTCGAGCTGAAATCGATCAGGATGATTATGATCCTCTCAACATGAGAGAACAGATCAAAAAGATCATTGACTCGGAAAATATTAGAAACCGTGGTTTTAACACAGCTGTTAACACTCTGACTTCTATTCTTGATACTTCTAAACTGGGATATCAGCTTGTTGATAATAAGAAGAATGCCAGAGAGTGTCACGTAAGAGAGTATGAGGATCAGGATGATACTCAGCTACCGGATGAAAGATATGCAATTCGTCTGGTTTATTATGATCAGTCACAAATTCGTGAACTTCAGAGAGTTTACGATGCTCGAATGGAAGCATTCGTAAGAGAAGTTGAAGCTGTTGGTGAAGTTGTAAACAATATCTACGAGAGTCAGAAAAAAGGATTTCTCGGTAAAAAGAAGATATTTGACTTCGAAGACCTTGCTGCTACTGTTATGCCTAAGAAATGGGTAAAAGAGCGTCACACATTGAATAGTGATGCTGATGAAATTACCTGGGATCGACTGGCATATCGTGATCCAGTGAATACTTTTGTTGAGAAAAACAACAGAACGTATACAGTGGAAACGAAGAATACGGAAGACAGGCTGAAAGGTCTTGCAAGAAGACTTCAAGAAATGTATGGATATCAGAATCCTAAAGAGCGTGTTGTGGTTGAAGAAAGGCTGGATGGGCTGGAAAGACAGTTCAGTCAGTATACATATGAAATCAATCCTCATCATCTTCAGCCAGGGCTTCTGCTGGATATTGACCTCACATCAAGTAAGCGCAAGCAGTACATGATGAAGGCAATGGCGAACGTTCTTAACGAATTCCTTTCCGGAATTTCTCAGGGCTTTGCCGATGCAGCTTTTGCATCATTCAAAAGACGTCGTTCAACTGTTCGTGATGACGCTGAGCTTTCATTTGCCAGTGATGGTGATGAAGCCGCAGCGGGTGCTGCTTTTGATACTGGTGACAGTGAAGCGGGAGATAGCTCAGCTTCGCAAACCAGCAGTCTGAGTCAGGATTATACTCCACCGGCAGGCGGAGAGTCAGGGCAGGCTGGGTCAGCTGATGTGACACCAAAATCTTATGAGGATAAACTCAAAGATATGGGACTTCAGGAACTCTGATAAGCAGTATAGAAAGGAAGAAACCCGCATCCGATATACGGTTGCGGGTTTTTTTTTAAGAGTGGCATCATTTGATGTTAACTTAACGTAAAGTGGAAGGAAAAGTGTATTATTAAAGCCTGAAAATAGAAAAATCATTGAATCGGGCGAAAGTATATATAATGTATACACAGTTGATAAATCAGGTGACCATTTTTAGTTATAAAGAATGGAAAATACTACCTGGACTACTTGATACGAAAAGGAAAACAGTATGAGCGTGTATGTTGGAAAAGAACTGAGTACATTGGGAACACGAGCCATGTACAACAAAACCCTGCGTCATCTGGTGAGTGTAACATCCATTGTGGAACAGGTTGAGAGCGGGAAAAACCTGGCTGATATCCTTAACGGTATGATCGAAGATCGAATCCTCACGCGTGATCAAATTCCTCCTATTTTATCTGTGGTACTTGTAAGCAGATTGAATGTGCCTGTTAAATCAATGAATATGATTGAGTCATTCAGGGATTTTGATAGAATGACATCGCATTTTTCAAAATGGAATGATATTGAAGTCGTTGTCGGATACCATCACCCGAATCTGGGAATCCAGTTGATAAATCCTGCGAATGCGGCTGATTGGGAGTTCCAGGTAGAATTAAAGAAAGATGAACTTATTGTAGTATACGCACATTCCCACAAAAAAGATCGAAATATTTCTGAAAAAGCACTCAATGCTTTCATGGCTCTATTGAAGGGTGAGACGCCGCAGGAAGATCCGGGGTTTATCAAGCCTGTAACAGCAGCTCCGACACCGGTAGCAGCTCCAGCACCTCAGGCTACAGCTGCGGCGGCACCACAGGCTCAAGCCACACCCGCACCGGCTGCTGCCGCTCCTAAAAAACCCGCTGGAAAGAGAAATGTATCTCCAAGATATTCTGTGCAGGTTACAAACGAGCTATTTCATAATGGAAATGTGGAAGCCTGGAAAAATATTATTGAATCTTACCATGCAAAAACCGGTCTCAAGGTAATTGTTTATCATGAAGGCGAGTTAATTCAAGATCTGAATGCCCTGTTTAAATGGGGTAAGGTGAAGCATGGGGGCGTTATATCTTTTCAGGTTGCCGGTGAAAATCTCAAATTCGTAAGCCGTCTCCAGAAATATCTTTTCGAAGGGGCTTCATCAAGATTTGAAGCATTTATGAAAAAGGATATTAATAAGATACTCAATCTATTCTGAGCGGGAATGCTTGCCAGCGGTTCGTCCTTCGTGAATTTTGTCACCATTGATGAACCGCCCGGTCAAACAGGGCCGGCCACTTGAGGTAATCTATGTTCTCGGAATATTTTGTAGAGCAATCAAAGCATCTGTTACACTCCCTTGAAAAAGGGACAGGGTCAGTAAAAAAAGAGAAAACAAAGGACCTGAAACAATTCAATGAGTTTTACAGGTTTCTGAAAGACCATATACCGGCGGATCTAACTCTGGCAAAGGGAAAGGTCAGGAATAAAAAGCATCTGCTTAATAAAAGTTGTGATGTTTTAATTTATGAGAAGTTCGTTCCGAAAATACTCGAAATGGGCGGAGGTTATGTTCTTGCTGATCTAATTCTCGCATTTATGACAATAGATGAGGAGATAAATGCGAGATCTATTGATACGCACCTGAACCTGACAAGTGCATTGAAGACTCTGTACCGGATGGACCGAGTAATTGCGGATAATATAATTATTCCAATGTACTCGATGCACTTTGTGTACAATACAGGGATCGGACTGGAGAAGTATAGAGAGAGAATTTACGATTTTTCTGAGGCAAAGGGAATTCCCGTGAATTCACAGCCTGATCTGATTTGTGTAATAAATGACGGTCTGATGATGAAAAATTGGGAAAATCGCGGGCAGTATGTTATTCTGGAAACCGGTGAGGATACACTTCTCTGGTTCTTTATATTGATGATGGAATATATTGATCGCAATAATTCAATGCCTCTGGATTTACGTGGTCTGTTGAAAGTGAATAAAAGATACAACGAATACTGATTTGTCATATAATTAACTGAATCAGGGTTTTACTTCGTCCCATGTGACATTGATCCTGAAATTGCTGGCGGAAGGGAGATTATGGGCTTTTTTAAAGCGATTAAATTTGGACCATGGATTCTCAGAGGGGTAATATTGTTACTGACTCTTGGATCACTGGGTGCTTGTGGTGAAAAGCCGGTTGATTACTATCTGGTTGTGGATGTTTCGGGTTCCATGGCTGAAGGTAAAGTCAGCACCATGGAACAGGTGAAGCAAAGCCTTCCGGGAGTTGTGAAGGTTATTAATCCCGGAGACAGGGTCACCATAATATCTTTTGCCGATATGCCTGTAATTGAGAGCAGATTTGTTATTGAATCTGACGATGATATAAAGAGGGTATCCGAAGTAGTTGAGGGGCTGAATCCATCAGGACGTTATACTGATATGAAAAGTATGCTTCAAACTCTTGCTGAAGCATCTACAGATTCTGATATGGCAGCATACTCCAGGCAATACCTGATTGTTTTATCTGATGGTATTGATGATCCTCCGCCGGGAGCAAGAAAAAATCTTGTTAATCTGGAGACTTACCGATCTGAACCTGCTGGAGAAATGGGTTCTGGTGAACGATATATATACTATATTAGCCTCGGTGATCAGGAAGATACGGCTCTGAAAGAGG
Source organism: Leptospirales bacterium (assembly GCA_050295715.1). Lineage (GTDB taxonomy): Bacteria > Spirochaetota > Leptospiria > Leptospirales > Leptonemataceae > JBNKQE01. The sequence continues at coordinate 6,103 of JBNKQE010000102.1, read as the reverse complement.
GGCTGAGTGAGATAGCTTCCGGAGACCAGGAAGTCAAGGTTATTAAAGGTAAGAGTGAGAATGGGGAGCAGACCGGTATTGTCGCTGTTGCCGATGATATCGAAAAGATAGAACAAAAGGCTTTGCTGGATGAGTATGGCCCCTATATAATAAAGGGACTGGCTATAATTGGCGTTCTACTTCTGCTCCTGCTTGTTCTGTGGTTATTGAAAAAGCTTTTCAGCGGTCCTGAGTTGAGTGGAATTCTTCTCTACAAAGAGGATAAAGCTGGCTCATTTCCTGGAGAGTACAAGCTGAGCAAAGTTAAGGGAGATGTCCTCACCGTTGGTTCCCGCCCCGGTGTAAGGATGAAAGTTAAGGATCTCGGTGTACCGGGAATCATAAAACTTAAAAGTGTAAAAAGAAGAGAACAGACGTGGTTAAAACCAGTCGGGAAGTCTGAAAAACTTATCAAAATGCTGACCAATGCAGGAAATCGATACATTGAGCCAGGTGATAAATTTAAGATAGGAAATTATATCTTCGAGTATAAAAATGTCCGGGAATCGAAATAACACACCAATACAAGAATATCGCGGCGCGGAGCGTTTGTTTCGCCTGGATCGTGATACATTAATAATCTTCGTGGGAAAGGAAGCCGATGATCTACGGCCTTTTCTACGAATTGGAGCCGGGAAAAATCCGCCAGAGGGTTTACTCGGATTGATTGAGAATGTTGTCCTCCCGGATACCAGGCTCTGGAATATCGGAATGGAACTGGAGTGGCTAGATATTACACTTCATGAGACTTCCGAGAATTTACGGTATATTGGAAGTAAAGAGCGAATCGCACAATTGAATGGATATATCAAAGGTGATTCGGAAATGGCAATATCTGAAGAGTCGCAGCAGCGTCTTGTTATGCATCCGTATGATCCAGGAACCGGAGTTGTGGATGCACCTAAAAACCGTGCTCTAACAACGTATTTGAAAAACGGCAACTTCCAGGTTTCTGTCAGCGGTTTGAAGACGCTTGACTTTGATTCATACCAGCGTACGTCATACAACATTGACAGAGAAATATCACAGCTCAATAAGATATTGCAGCAATCCAAAGTGGATTCTGATCTGAGCGGGTATTCATTCCGTTATGCTGGATCGCACCAGGACCAGGATCTGCCATTGTTATGGGTATTGAACGGCGGAACAATGTTCCTCAATCCGCCTTCGGACCTACATGTTAAAATGTTTCAATGGAATATGTATTCCGATGAACTGAATAATGTATTCTCAAGTTCTCCCTATGCACCCGGGGTTATCGAGGTCGTTCGCCGCAAGGATGTTCTGAGTACTCCTGTCGGGGTATTTACACCGGATATTGAAAAGACCAATCTGCTAAAGAAAATTTATCGAAACGCTGAACTAACCGTGCTTGATGATTCTCGCACTCTACATTCTGCAAAAAACACGGTATTCTTTAAGTCAAAGACTGGTTCACATGGTGCATTTTCTATCAAGCATGAGTCTTTAAAAGACTCTCAGATCCAGATTATCTTTCCATTGAATGGTGAGGGGAAACAATCCCGTGCATTTGACTCGGTAAGAGCCCCGCATGATCTGGAAATTGATCTGGTCAACAGTAAAGCTGATCTTAAAAAAGTGGCAGCCTCCAACCTCAGGTTGATTGCTCCCGGAGACATAAAAGACAAAGAGTATGACAGGCTGCGTCTTGTGTCCGGCACGTATCCATTGCTGGCTGACTGCGACTATCGATTTGTCGTCGAAGCAAATCCGGGAAAATATGTTGATCACTTTTTGACATTCTTAGATGGTTCAGATTTTCATATGCCAATGCAGCGTCTGTCTGCACTTGTAACATCCGAGAAATTGGATATGGAACAGATCCGCAAAGCTATTCGTGAGTTACGACGAATGAAACGGCCTGTGGATTATTTTCTGCGAAATAATGTCCATCAATTCCTTCGGTTTATGAAATATACATCCATGTATTCGAAGGTTATGAGCGACAGTGAGAAGAAATCTTTTGATCTCTTAATTAGAAGATATGACTGCGCCGGGCTTCGAGTTCGTGACTGGTTTGCTATGAAGGAACGTAATCCTGTCTTTTCGTTATTTGTATTTGGCGGGAAAGATACTTTTTTTCTTGTGGCGGAAGGCGGAGAAAGTGGGCTCATAATTGAATTTCCACCTGAAGTTGAAATGCTTGAAGGCCATGAAAAGGAATACAAGCAGTATCTTCGTTCCACACAAAAAGCAATTGATAAGATGGGACTCTCAGCCCAGGGCTATACGCGCACTCTGGAGTTCATGGAGAAACTCTATGAACAGAGGCTTGATTATTTAAAAGAGCGAAAAAGACTGCAGGGTTTATTGAACCAGATTGAACTCCCTGTTCAGGAGGGTGATGATATAGCTGGAGCATCATGGATTCCGGTTCCTGTTCGAAATATCTGGAGTTCCGTGGTTGCAACTTTTAGTAATATTCGCATGCCGGAAAGTGTAGTCGAAGCCTATTACAAAGTGGGGGATTATTTCCAGGCAACAGGTGATTTCCTGGAGGATCGTGCCGGTTTTCTTGGCGGAAGAAGACTCACATGGATTGTTCCACTATTACTGGCTCTGTTAATCATATTCTTCTCATTTTTCGGTTTCGGTGGTAACGGCTCTGATAAAATGCCTCCTGATCCCGTGACAACTGAGAATTCAGAGACTCCCCCTGGTGAAGGAGAACCGGCCAAACCGAATGGTGAGGTCAAGGTTGAGGGCAACGAAAATGACAGCCAGACGAGAGCGGAGAAGGGTGAACCGGAGTCCGTCGCTCAACTGGAAACTGGAAAAAAAAAAGTTTCTTCTCATGGCTTTTCGGAAGTGATGAAAGTGTGAATGAGGAGCGGGATTCTTCAGAGGATCCTGCTCAAGACATTTCAGGAATCTCCGGAAATGGCGATTCTGCCGCAGAGGTTGAGTCCAGCAAACTTGTCAAGCCTGGCGATATGCAAAATGATGAGGATGTCCCGGGACAGGAATCTGTTCCAATCGTGATGAAGGATATTTTTGTTTATGCTGACATACTGGCCAGGCGAAACGGATTTTATGGCATTCGAAATCAACCCGCTCCTGATTTAAGAAATCCCGATGTTGTTTTTCCCGGTGATGTTTTGACACTCGCTGATGGCCGTCTTGTTAAGGTGGAGCCAGGAGAGACAATCTGGAAAATCGCTACAACTCATTATAAACGAGACTTTGCGCGACTTGTGATTATCTCGAGACAGTACAAACATATCCTGAACCAGCTGGATGATGATGACAGTGAGGAGTTAAGAGATCAATTGCAGGTAAAGAAAGAATTTATGAAAAGACTTGCGACAACACCATCCATGCAAAATATTTATAAGGAAACCATTCAGTAGACTCTCTGAAACCTGTAATTTACAGTGATTACGAATTTACGTTTCAGGCTTCATCCTACCTGTCGATTAAGTTCATTATATCTCTTATGAATTCTTTATATTCAACAAGTAATTTATAAAGTCTGTTATGGTCATCTTTTTTCAAGAGGGCAAGTACCAGATCGGAAATCCTGTTTCTAATTTCTAAATCAAGAGATTCGATATGAATATCTTCCGGGCTTATGTTTCGCTTATGTGACTGCGGATCCACTCCAGGAGATACACTCTGCTCGGTTTCGTAAAGAAAATAGTTCAGCAGGTGATCCGTGATCATCTCATCCGTATATTCTGGCTCGATTACAATTTCATCTGCGGGACTTTGTTCAACCCTATCAGGAATCCTTTCCAGACGGTAGAAATTTTCCGAATTTGTACTGTTCTCATTTACGGAATGAACCGGTCTTTGAATGACGGAAGCACCGCCCGATACCATGCGAATAGTATAAATATCTTCTTCCTCTCTGGATTTTACAGTTTTCGGGGATACTGTTCTTTTTCTTACCGGTTTAATGATGCCGGATGATCTGGACTTAACTCTTGCTTTTGCCGCGGAACCAGTCTTTTTGTTGATGGTTTTTTTTGCGTTCTTCCCGGGTTTTTTAGCAGATACTGCTTTTTTTTTATGAACGGTTTTTTTGGCAGTACCGGGAGATGTTTTGCCTGATGATTTTACCTTTACACCCACTTTTTGGCTCTTTTTGCCGGTTGTAATTCTCGTAGGTGAGGTCTTCACTTTTGTTGTTTTCTTTTTTACAGGCATAAAAATCCGCTCTGGTCCTATTCAGGAGCTAACACTAAATAAAATCGGTTTTCTGCAAAAAGCAATGCAGTATTTTTTTAATTTTCCCATGAAAAACACTTTATATAAGTGTGGTTGAACTACTAATATGTCGAGTATACCGGTAATATCCGAGTTAATCCAATGAATAATCAAGAGAACATAGCTATAGATCTGCTGAGCAGAGAGAATGAGAGACTTTACAAGGTTCTGGAAGTTAATGCTATTATTAGCTCCAGCCTGAATCTAACGGTAGTGCTGGATACCTTAATGGATAAAGCAAAAGAGGTCCTTGAGGCAGAGGCATCCAGTTTGATGCTTCTTGATGAAGAGGCCGGAGAGCTTTTTTTTCATACTGTTAAGGGAGAAAACAGTGACGCTATAAAGCAGATCCGCTTAAAGCTTGGAGAGGGAATATCCGGATGGGTTGCGCAGGAAAAGAAACCTGTGCTTGTAGCCGATTGTTCCAGTGATCCTCGTTTTTCGAATAAAGCCGACCAGCTGAGCAGTTTTGTAACGAGAACTATGATGTGTGTTCCTCTTGAGGTAAATAACCGGGTTCTCGGAACTGTGCAGATCCTGAATAAAAATAATAACTCTTTGTTTGACGAGCATGATCTTAAGATTTTTCAGATTCTGGCTGTCCAGGCGGCCATAGCCATTGAGAATGCCAGGTTGCATGAATTAGCCACTGTGGACGGGATGACCGGACTGTACTTGAAAAGATACTTTCTTGCCCGCCTTAAAGAAGAATACAGACATTCCCGGGTCTCCGAGAAGCCGATGTCTTTAATAATGTCCGATATTGATCATTTTAAAAAAGTAAATGATGCCTATGGACACCAGGGGGGAGACGCCGCCCTGGTCAGTCTTGCTGGAGTGATCAAAGAGACTGTGGAAGGGATGAACCCTGCATATCTGCCCGGGCGTTATGGCGGAGAAGAGTTCTGTGTACTTTTACCGGATACAGATCCGGAAAAAGCTATAGAAATCAGTGAAATAATTCGCAAGAACATAGAATCACGGGAAATTATGATCGATGGGAAAATTGCTAAAATTACTATTTCAATTGGAGTATCCTCCTGGCCCGTGCATAAGGACTATATTCACGAAGTTGAAGATTTTATCAAACTGGCGGATGAGGCACTGTATATTTGTAAGGATCGTGGGCGTAATTGCGTATCTGCATACGAACACAATACGCATGAACAATAACTGTTATTATTGCGTTAAATTCATTTTTCCTATGGTCGATTGACGCCCTGTGATGATGTTTTTTTTGTATTTTTTTCCGGTCTTTTCAGGATTAAAATTGATTTTTATTCTATGTTACGATCAGCTTAGTCTAAAAGTTCAGTTCAGTATATTAAAATTTGCATTTAGAAAACGCATGAGTTTGTTTTGTATTGGTCGGGTAAAGCACGTTTCAAAACTCCAATCCTCACAATATGCAGAGCGCGGTAATATTTGAACTGAAAATAAAATCGTGAAGAATTTCGCACAAGAAGAGAGTGGTCTATGCCTAACGTATTTACATTCAGTCACAATGGATGCACAAAAGATAGTGACATCTGGAATCGTTCCGGAATCAGGGGACGCAGAGCATATGAATTAGCCGAGCTGGGGCTTCCCATTGTTCCAGGTTTTATTGTAGACTCAAGAATGTCTGCTACTCTAGATCAAACTGACGTAAAAGCATTGATCAACGAAGGTATGCCTACTATCGAAAGTGGTGTTGGGCGAAAATACGGGGATACAAAAAATCCTTTGCTTGTAAAAGTTGTATGTAATTCAAACCTGAGTTTGCCAATTTTCCCCACTGTCTTTAATATTGGATTATCTCCGCTTACGATACCGGGTTTTTCGACAATCATTG
>JBNKQE010000101.1:0-13535 GCA_050295715.1 Leptospirales bacterium | reverse complement strand
CTCCAAAGTAAAAATGTGACGCTGCGTCCACACCGATGGCGCCATGCCCGAGAGGCACCTCGTTTAAATAAAACTCAAGAACCTCTCTTTTACTGAAACTTGCCGTCAACAATAAAGATATAAAAGCTTCGCGGGCTTTTCGCACAAAACTTCTTTCACGGTTCAAGAAGCGAAGTCTGGCTACCTGCTGTGTAATTGTGGAAGCACCTTCACGAATTCTTCCTGCTACTAAATTTACAAGGGCTGCTCGTAAAATTCCCTGCGGATCGATCCCGGGATGATACATAAAGTTGTTATCTTCTGTGGCAAGAAAAGCACGGGCAACTTTTGCTCCTATTCCCCTTTCTCCATCACCCTCAAGATGAATTACTTTTCTGTAAGATCTGTAAAGCTCGGATACCGGAATATATTCGCCGTTTTGATCAACAGTATATATGATGGAAGGCCGCTCATAATCAGACTCCTGCATGATCATAAAAATATCTGCAACATTACCAGAAATAAGCAATCCCATCACAATGAAGATAGAGAAGAGTATAAAAGACACTCTTCTCAATGCAGGACCGTCATCAGTTCCGATATATCGTTCAGTCAACCGATTGAATCCGTGAACAACGATACGCAGGAAAAAACCACTTTTCTTTTGCCAGCCCATAATCAGCTAATACCTCCGGTTGGTTTACTGGTTACAGCTTTTCTTTCATCATAAGGAAATCGACCGCGAGTAAAATATATGTAATAAACAATGGAGAGAAATGTCCATCCGGCGATCTGAGCAAGCAAATTGGCAACGGCAGCTCCCATGATACCGGCCCTTGGAATAAGGTAGAGGTTTAACAGTATACCGAAAATCATTCGAATCCCCGCCTCCACAGCGATAAGACGAGGCTGATCCAGCGCAAATAATGCCGTTCCCAGCGGAGCAAATAAAATTCTCATTATAAAGTTCGGATAGAGTATCAAAAACACATTCACAGATGGTTCATAACTGCTCCCATACCAGGCAGGTATAAACCAGACAAACAACCATCCCGGAGGAATAAGCAGTAGAGCACCAGGCACGATTACTTTATAGATCTTTTTGAAGATCGAAGAAAATTCATCTTTTTGCGACAGTCCCGAAAAACGTGGAAGTAAAAATGATTGCATTGTGGAAAGCACAATCAGAAAGCCCTGCATGGGAAGCCTTGCAGCACTGTAAAGACCGGTATCATGAACATTTGTAATCATCAATACTTCTATCCAGTCGGATATAATCGACATCATAGAAGCGGCAAAAATCCAAACATTGAAAGATAACAGTTTGCGAATCCACGGTCCTACCCGTTCCGAATGAACCGATCCGAGAAAAAACGATCCGGGAAAGATCAAAAAATAAAAGACCATGGAAAGATAGGGTGCAAAGGCATAGGCAAAGGCAACGTGCTCACTGCGAATGCCTTCCGAAACCTCATAATAAAGAATACCGAGCATCAGTATGCGAAGAGCACCAACGGAGGGAATCCACATGGACAACCGGAAATAATACTCGTGAGAAATAAGAACAGCATCCAGATAGGATACGATCGACATTCCTGCGCCGCCCAGAAATATAAGCCAGAAAAGCGCCATGTTATCCGGATTAAGAATCTGTAAACCCGAATCAAAAACAAGAAGTCCGTAAAATTGATTCAGTATAACAAAGCTCAAATAACCCAGCATGAATAGAAGTGTTACACCAAATGCGTATCCCTTCAGCTTGAGAGATGCACGGATCACGGAATTGATTGTATCCGTATCTCCGTTTCGAATGGCGGGACTGAGAAAACGAACAAGAGTAAATTGCATACCAAGTTCAGTGATCGCCTGAAAAACAACAATGGATGCCAGTACCTTTCCGTAAATACCGTGTTCTTCCACAGTCAAAATACGTCCGGCCATCAATGTAAAAAGAAGAGAGAGGAAGGAGTTAACAGAGCGTGCGGATAGAAGGGACATGGCTTTCCCCATATGTCCACTCATAAATGTGCGAAAATTTCCCCCGAGAGTCCTGACAGGCTCATTACGTGTTAACTCTGACTCTGGTGTAAATTGCTCCATTCGATTTAGCCTGCAGCTTACTCCAGACTTCCGTTTTTATAAGGGGAATCATCAACCATTTTGCCGTCAGCATGAGTTAATATTCGTTTATCCTCACGACTCCACAATAATGTTCTGACCATATATGATTCTGACCCGTTCAAGAATCGCCTCTCCACACCGGGAAGCCAGGTTGATGTATGAATTCCTGAGATTACAATTACTTCCTGGTTTCCGACCCACTCCTCGGCACCAAGAACTTTACCTGAAATTCCAAGTTCCTCGACACGCCGCTTCATATCGTCATCATGTGGTTTCATTTCGCCAATAAATCCAAAACCGGATAGATTGGCCATCGCAGCAAGGACAAGTCCTTCCGGGGCACCAAACGTTCCCCAGATCATGTCCAGTCGTCCATTCTGACGTAGTATAATTTCAGCAGCGGCCGATATGCTTCCCGATTCAATAAGAGATACTCCAGCTCCAGTCTCGCGAAGATCACGGATAAGTTTCTCATGTCGCGGACGATTCTGGACAACCACTGTCAAATCGCTTACAGGTTTTCCCGTTGCTGTGGAGAGATGATCCATAACCTCTTTCACGGGTGTCCGGAAATTTATTTCCCTGTTCAGCATTGGTTTTGCAGAAGGTGGAACAAGCATCTGTTCCATGTATGTGCCGGGTACATCCCTTGTTGCACCGGCCGGAGTTGCCAGTAACACACAAAGAGAGTCAGGAAGTCCCAGCGAAAAATTGGTGGTACATTCCAGTGGGTCAACTACAAGATCCAGACGATCCACTTCTCCCTTTTTCTGCCCCAGACGCTCACCGGTATAGAGCATGGGAGCCCTGTCTTTTTCACCTTCACCAAGATGGATTTGCAGATTCAACATAAGCTGATCGAGAACACTTCGCATATTATCTACAGCCGCACGATCTGCACCGTTCTTATCATTCTTTCCGGAAAATGGCATTACAGCTCTTGCCGTGCTCTCTGTAACTGTGGCCAGAGCATAACCGGTTTCTTTTAGATCGAGCATTTCAAGTTCTCCGAACAAAACTTATTTATTCATGTCAGGATTTCTAATCCAGAATGTTTCAACAGCTCCCATTGTAATACCAAACCTGGAATAAATGGATGACTCAACAGCTATGTTATCAACACCTGGCTGACGGAAATATCTTACAGAGGCATCCATCATAGAGCTTGATTCCGGGACACTCATGTCACCGTTTAGAATAATAGTATCCCTGCTAATACTATTAATTCCAGATAGTTCCATACTATCGCTCTTGATTTTAAGATTAAACTGGTTGCTATTTACGAATTGCTGAGTCCACAGTATCTGACGTTCCACCCTCTTCTTGTTGACCTGATATGCAATAATATCTATACAGCTCCCGCTCAATTCACCTGGTCTGGCACACTTACGTTGAATGATTGCATTCTCCCTTATATTGCGGTTTCTGTCCATAACCATTTGATAACCGGTCCATGAACCGGAAAAAAACCATTCTGGTTTAATCTCAGATTGCTCCGATGATTTTGAAAAATTGTCAAATCCAGGATGACATCCGGCAGTAGAAGCGACCAGTAGCGATAGAATTATCAAGATATTCAGTTTTTGTTTATATTTCATATTAACTCCCATTCCCGGAAATCGGTACCTGTTCACTCTATTTCATCACAATTCATTCGATATACATGTGCCGGGTTCCACGAAAAAAGATATCTTAAAACCGAAATACAACACCTGCACTGGAATATGACTCCGTCAGCCCCACTTTTGCAGTTTGTTGTACGACAGGAGCCTGAAAAATAAAACTTACACTGCCGACTTCGCGATCCTCGGCCATGTATCCGAGATAAAAAAAGTAGAGTGCAAGTCCGAATGCTCCGGCTCCGGCATATGCCGAATAGGTTGCCTTTCTTTCCAGTTTTTGAACCTTTTTTTCATTTTCTTTCATAAGCCAGAATTCATAGAGACCAAAATTCTGAACGTCAATAATACTGTATGCAGGAATCATTTCACGAATGGAATCAGCCTTATCATTGGCTGCCATTTTCCAGTAACCCCAGGAGCCATACGAAGCGAGAACTGTAATGCCTGAATAGAGAGTCATCTCATCATAGGTCCAGTCCAGAAGTAAATATCCCGGATCTCGATATACAAAAAGTGTGTCACCTTCTTCCATCTCAACATGCTTTCTTATTAGTGTCCCTTCTACAAGCTCCACACCAACAAAACGATCCACCATTCCATCCTTGCTAACACGAATCCTGTGAGTTCCCGGAGGAAGTGTGGATGCGACAAGCGGTGTAAGTCCAAGGTATGTCATATCGAGATAGACCTTTGCCCCCGGAGGATCGCTGGTTACGGAGAGTTGGCCGTGATACGTTTTATCTTCCAATCTTATATTGAATTTTCTTCTTCCGCTTTGAGTGACTTCAATGACTCTCCTTAGCGGTTTAAATCCTTCTCTCTCAACAGTCAGACTGTGCGATCCGGTCTCTATCCGGCTTTTCGCGGGGCTGCGTCCAATATAGGCACCGTTTAGATAGATCATTGCCGATGTATTACCGGCATCAATTGTAATATCTATCTCCTCACCTGTTTCAAAAAATGATGAAATTTTCGCAGAAAGACCATCCAGATTATCGTATATTTTTTCAACTTCCGATTTATGCTGCATTGGATAGATTTCATTCTTTATTGCGTTATAAAACACAAGATCCACAATGATCGTATTCTTATCATCTGCGGAGAAGTAAAAGTTCCCTGCTACGAGATAATCAGCCTTCTCTTTTATCGCAAGGGCATTATAATTCTTCTGCTTTACAAGTTTGCTTTGCTCCTCATCAACATCGGCAATGGAGAGATACACAGGAAGATGCTGCGCAGCGGCAGTATTTTTCGCACCAGGTTTACCTGAGGGAGATGACTGGAAAATAAGTTCAGGACTCTCCTCTTTGACAGAATTCGCATGAATTTTTGACAGCATCATGCGATACACTCCCTGACTCAAGTAGTCAAGGCCCTCATCGCCTGTATCATTGAGAACGGGTATTAGAACAAGTGACCTTTCTGACTCATACAACCGGATGACCGGAGGCGATACGCTTTTCTCTTCTCTCGCTATCAATGAAGAGACACTGCCAGCCCAGGCCAGCACAACAAATGCCAGAGTGAACCATATATTATTTTTTCCGGACTTCAAACACCAATTCATTTTATCGCCATCCAGAATACTCAGGCAGATAACCCGATAGATCCCTGTTTCCAGACTGCTTTGCAAGATTCTCTGGCTGCGAACATACGTGGCTCGATGTCACCCCACATCCACAACATCTTTCACATCCTTCAACTTAACAGAGACAATTTTACTGACACCAAGTTCTTCCTGAGTCACTCCGAAAATTGCCTCCGATGCGGACATGCTGAGTTTGTTATGTGTGATCATAATAAACTGTGACTTATTGGAAAATCCGGATAGCATGTTTATATAACGATTCACATTCGTGTCATCCAGCGGAGCATCAATCTCATCAAGAAGACAGAACGGAGATGGTCTTACCAGGTATGTGGCGAACATAAGAGCTACAGCCGTCATATTTTGCTCGCCACCGGATAGAAGCATAATACTGGAGTTCTTTTTGCCGGGCGGCTGTACCATGATCTCTACACCGCCATTCATGGGGTCCTGAGGATCTGTAAGGTTGAGCGAAGCATTCCCTCCTCCGAATAGAGACTGAAAGACTTCTACAAAGTTATTTTGAATTCTGTTGAAGGTATCAAGGAAGCGTATTCTGGATTTCTCATCAATATCATCCAGAATATTCGTGATATTTTTTCGAGCCTCTTCAATATCCTTCTTCTGTTCGAGTAACTGATCGTATGATTCACGAGCCCGTTTTTCTTCCTCAATCGCAAGAGCATTAAATTGACCGAGGGCTACAATTTCACCTTTGATTCTGCGGTATTCACTCTCTTCGCGGCCCTTGTTGAGATTTCGGGTCTCACACTCGGCAATCAATTCACCCATGCTGATCTGGAAATCATTATAGAGCTCTTCTTGCAAACCCGACTCGGCCACATTGATGCTCTCGGCAGCCCGTTCCTGTTCGGCAATCTCAGGAAGCATTTTCTCAAGAAGATCACGGTCTTTGCGAATTCGCTCCTTTCGGGAGTTCACATCATTGCGTGCTTTTTCGACCTGCTTTTTCAGTTCCTCAATGGCGCCGGTCTGCCTTGCAGCATTTTTTTCAATATCAGTTAGATCCGTTTTTTGATTGTTCGCATCACCCTTGATACGATCCAGATCGGAGAGAGCCTTTTGCAGTTCGGAATCGTAGTATTTTACCCGCTCTTCCGTCTCTTTTTGACGGGCCACAATGTTTTCACGAGCCTCCACGCTGGATTCCCGCCTTGCCTGGAAATCTCTGATCTGCAGCTCCATTTCAACCTTGCGACCCTTCTCTTTTTCGAGGCTGGTCATATCCAGCTTTCGCTTTTCAAAAAGATGAGAGTTTTCTTTTTGAATTCCCTCTTTTCGCTCCTGGAGGGCTCCCATTCGCACATCCAGTTCTTCCTTGCGAGCAAGAAGCCCACTCTTGCCGAATAGAAAGGAACGAAACTCATTTTCGATTGACTCATACTCGGAGAAGTCCGTAAGAATTCCCCGGGGATCGACTTGTTTCAATATATCAACGGAGAGAGATTGGCCGGACATTTTCTCCATTGCAGTCTTTAGATTTTCCAGACGTTCTACAATGGCCTCTTTGAGTTCAATGCGTCTGTTCTCTTTCTCTTCCAGGTCTTTCTTTCGAGTCTCCAGTTCAATGATCAGATCATGAGTTACATCTTTGAGCTCTTCGAGAAGCGCTGCCTGTCCCTCGTCAATATTTATAAGTTCCTGGTTATTGAGCTGTTCCTTCTCTACGGAAATGCGAATGGCCTCTTCGAGCTCTTCAATATGTTTGCCAATACTGGCAGACGAACCCTGGAGAGCTTTTATCTCCGCTTCCATGTCAAGTTCAAGCTGAAGCGACGCCTCGACTTTTGCCGTAATCTCTTTGTAGAGCTTCTCTTCGGATTGCTTGCGTTCTTTTAGTGTATCAACACGAAGACCGCGTTCTTCCAGTTCTTTCTCCAGTCTCTCCAGGTTCTCTTTGATGGATTGCATGCGTGAGAGATCCTGGTGAAACTCACGATCCAGTCGGTGCATCTCTTCTACGCGATGCTCATTATCAGCTTCAATCTTTTCGATTTCGGTTTCCCTCTCGGAAACCTTTTCAATCACATCATCGCGCTTTTCAAAGAGCTGTTTGAGTTTGAGTTCGACCTTCTCTTTCTTTTCAAGAAGCCCTGTATAATTTAAATAACGGAGATTTTTATCGTATCGATCCAGGTGCTCTTTCAACTTGAGATACTGGCGTGTTTTTCTGGCCTGTCTTTCGAGACCATCCAGAGCATCTTTTTTACTTTTTAAGATATCATTCAGGCGAAGTAGATTCTGTTCGGTATCATTGAGACGAGTCATCGTCTCTGCACGTTCAGCTTTGAACCTGGAAACACCGGCGGCTTCGTCAAAAAGATTGCGGCGCTCCTCGGCAGAGGCCTTGAGGATCTCGGACATACGGCCCTGCTCCATAATGGAGTAAGCCGTTTTACCGATCCCCGTATCCATAAAGATCCTTTCGATCTCACGTCGGGTTGTTCGCTTTCCGTTGAGCAGATACTCACTGGCGCTGTTTAGATAAATGCGTCTGCCAATGCTGACCTCGTCTTGATCTACATGGAGCAGTCGCGTTGTGTTGTTGAAATGGAGTTCAACCTCGGCCATTCCACCCGGCTTACGGGTCTCGGAGCCCATGAATATAACGTCTTCCATGCTCTGGCCGCGCAGAGCCCGCCCGGACTTTTCGCCCAGAACCCAGCGGACCGCGTCGACAATATTAGATTTACCACACCCGTTCGGACCTACAACGGCAGTAATACCGGGTCCGGGTGTGACGATTGTCTCGTCCGCAAATGATTTGAAACCGACCATCCTGATCTTTTTCAGGAGCATGAAAGATCCTCGCAATTTATGAAGAAGGCACTTTTTACCATGCCGGGGACTCTCCATAAATTCTCCCCCCTGGACTGAGGTCACCATTTTTTTACCAGGAATTGCTCCGGGAATTGGGAAATTATTGGTTGCTCTGCCTTGCAGACCGGGAAAGATTACCGGGCGTATGAACACTCCCGAATCCACCGACCCGGAAATAATACGAGACATAATAAAGAAAAAACCGTATTTGAGCCATCTGGCTGCCCTGGATCCCGATGAGGGTCCCCTGAATGTAGCACGGAGCAAGCACGGTGAGCCCATATTTTCTATTTCTCCGGAGAATGGTCGGACAAGGACTCTAAGCTCAGCCTATGATCCGGTTCGGGAAGCGGAGCGTATGATCCCGGCCGATGTGGAAAGATGGAAAGGACGGGAGATCATCCTGATACTGGGACCAGGAAATCCCCTTTTACTCCGGACCATACTCCCCCATCTTCGAGAAAACCAGATCTGTATCACTGTGGATGCGCTGGAACAAACGGGTTCTCTACTATTATACAGAATGCCGTCAGCCATTCCCTATCTGCAAAGGCCGGGTTGTCACCTCTTTTGCGGACCTAGTATGGAGGTCTACTTAAGAACATATCTGGAGGCCATACCATCACCGCGTATTAGCGGACTTCGAGTCATTTCAAACTCTGCCTCAAGAAATCTGGCGCCCCGATTTTATGATGAAATTGAAAACACAGTCCGCAAGTCCATCCAGTCACGAATTTCGGATATTCTGACAAGGCAGGAGTTTCAGAGGACCTGGCTGCGAAATATTTTAATGAACTCCAGATATTTTCCGCCGCGGACAAACTCAAGAGATCCATTACAGAACATTGATACAAATACAGTGGAAGGAATCCTTTCCGGCCGGCCAGGGCTTCTGGTATCTGCCGGACCATCGCTAAAAGATAGCCTCAACTGGATGCGGCGTATTCAAAATCGTGCGTTTATACTATCCACCGATACAGCCTACAAGGTTCTCATGCGAAACGGGATCATACCGCACGGAGTGATTACACTGGATGCCCAGTCTCATTCGCTCTTTCACTTTCTGGGCGAAAACGTATTCAATGAGCAAGTCCCTCTTTTTGCGGACACGGTCTGTCATCCTTCCCTGATTCGCCTGGGAGGCTTTCAGCAAGTATTGTTCTCCATTACGGCCCGCTACAACACCGACGCCGCAGGACAGATCCAGCGGGAGATCACCCCGGGAAGCGAATTTATTGAAGAGATCTACGGAAATCCCGGCGAACTACAGTCCGGCGGCAGCGTGGCAACCAATGCCTTTGATCTCCTTCGCAAGATGGGAGCCGCCCGTATTCTTCTCGTGGGCCAGGACCTGGCCTATACTGGAAGAAAGATCCACTCCACAGGGACCCACCACAATGAGCGGTGGCTTACAAAGCTGAACCGTGTTACCACACTGGAAAATATAAACGAGGGTGTCATAGCAAAGAGACAGACCTTTTATGTCCCCGCTCTGAATGGAGGCGAGGTTCTCACCGATTACGTTCTCGATCTATACAGACACTGGTTCGAGCAGTCAATCCCCGAATCCGACGTAGAAGTAATAAATCTGAGTCATGCAGGGGCCGTCATAGAGGGAGCCAGCCGTCCCGATAACGTCGAAGAGTTTGTAGAGTCACTGACCGAGTATGACGACATGTATCGGCTCATTCCCGATATAAAGAATACGGCAAAACTCTACAAACACGAAAAGCTGATCGCCATATACGAAGATCTGAAAAGAGCTGTAGAATTATCCATAAGCCACGAAGAACTCTTTACGAAACATCCCTCTCTTCGCATTCTCGAAAGAAAGGGCGAACTCTATGTAGAACGCTACGCCGAAAAGATCGGAAGCGATGAAGCTGCGAAGATCAAAACACTGAAGATTTCAGAAGAGATAAATAGTTTGCTGAGAAGATTGAAGATTTAAGACTGCATCCCCAAAAAAAACGGATTTTCCCCTGAGGGAGGGTGGCCTGGTGGTGTTTTTTTTCATGGCCGTAAATCCGCCAGGCGGGAAAGCCAAAAAAGGACCGGTGCCAGCGAACACTTTACGCTCAATTATCAGATCCACTCGTCTCCTGCCCCGACTCAATAATCAATAGATCTTTCACAGGTTTCAGGTCACACGCCTTCGTTACAATATTCGGGATCATCGCACCAAGCAGAAGCCCCTCCGAGCCCGATGTTGGACCGAACATGGATGTAGCAAGATAGTTTAACACATGCCCTGTACTTTTGATCTGAGCGGCACAGCTCATGACTTCCTTTTTAACGTAGTATTTGTTTTCATCCACCACATTGGAAGTCCAGTTTTTCGCAGAGATTGTTGCCAGAGCCATATAGGATGCCCCCAGTGTTGCAGCATCGCCACCGGTCAGAGCATCGGGATTTGACCGTGCGAGCATAGAAATTACCAGGTATGCCGTAGCCGGATTCAAAATCATTATTTCTGAAAGCGCCGCTTCTATTGTTGTTTTCGCTTTTTTCCCGGGTATATGATCAGGCAAAAGGGAGTAGTTAGAACACCCACCGGCAATGAATATAATTCCCAGAAATATGACAGTCAGTTTTGTTTTCATTTATTTATTTACCTCTGGTTCATTTTTATTCACAGTAAGCGTCAGGTCCTATTATAAACAGCAATACACGATAGTCCAGAAATAAACTCTAATCGGCTACAAATTAGAGCGCCATTATTGGATCATTCTTTCTCTGAATATGGTATTCACGGGCGTGACATTTTGAAATGACACCCGTCATTTTGAGCAAATACCGGTGTCATTTTTTCATATGACACGTGGAACGGGAGCAACTGACAGGCGTCAATGCTTCCAATGACGAACGTCGTTGTGATACATGACGGGTGTAAAAAATGTGAATGACACGTATCATTGACTCGGGTATCGGGAGTCAAAACTAACTTTAACGGCTGTCAAAATAAAAAATGACGGGTGTCATAATTGACCGGTATCGTGTGCTTTGCCATCATACAGGTCAGGAAAGAATTGAAAGTATTCGAAGTCACCGTATACAAACCCTGTATCTCAAACCATGCATTCATCAGGCGGTTTCTTCTTCACGTCCTTCCAGCTGCTTTCGTAAAAATTCGCTATTATGGAATATTTGCTAATCTAGTTCGTAGAAAAAAGATATCGATTAACAGGCAATCACTGAAAAATAGATTGGACAGCTTTCGAATTTCCGTATAAGTATTCACATCATGGAAAGATCTTTTCAAACACCTTATCGGTGTCGATCCGGATCTTTGTCTTCATTGCGCCATTGGAAAGAGGTTCTTGCCTTACCCATTCCCGCAACTTGTAGATCGCCATGAATAATTTCCATAGTTGGACAGATTTCGGTGCACGGCTTCGTTCAACTTCTTCTTTCCGATGGCTCGAAGCTTGGATAGCCACGGAAAGAAGCTTAATCAGTTATGCGAAATGGCCCAAAAAGGAGAAAATATGGATAGATATACAACAGGTGAAGTTTTTGTTCCTGTAGGAATGCCAAGTTTGACATTCATCCAAAGACCAGCCTTAGACCACTCCTTTAGGGCTTGGAGAGGAAATAAGTCCAAACATTTACTTATTTTTGGGGCTTCAAAATCAGGCAAAACCTCATTATGGAAAAAGTATATATCAGATAATTCAAAAATAAAAATAGCCTGCAATAGCAAAAAAAATCTATCTGAGGTATACGATGAAATCATAGACCAATTAAATATCTTTTTCACCTCCGAAAAAGGACATGAAATAGGAACCAAACTAAATCTCCTTAGTGAATTCAAAGCTATTTTTGGCTTAGGCTCCGCATCTGTACGGGGCGAAGCATCCTTTCAAGAGAATAGAAAAGATAAAGAAGAGAAACTTGTAAAACCTGTTGTTTCAGCTGGATCCATTGCCAAATTTCTTAAGCCCGCAGAAAAAATTGTTATTTTGGAAGATTTTCACTACGCAAATGATGAATTTAAACAACTTCTGTCACAAGATTTGAAATCTTTTTCTGACGATGAAAACCAATGGATAATTGTTGGAATTCAACATAAAACATCAGAACTTTTGGCTTACAATGAAGATTTACATCAACGTATCGCAGAAATACCAGTAGAAGGATTTTTGAATTCAGAACTTGAAGAAATTATTGATTTAGATTGTCTTGCCTTAAATATAGAATTTTCACCTGAAATAAAAAAAGAAATTATAAAACAATCATACAATAGCGCATCTTTGGTACAAAATATATGTCAACGGATTTGCCTTATTGAAAATATTGATGAGACCCAGGAAAAAACGAGAGCCCTAAATAATTTGTCTATTGTTTCACTGGCATGCAGAGAGATTGCAAGAGAAGAAAGATCGTTCTACGAAAAAGTCATTAAAAATGTTTCACAGGGTGGACGCTCCGATGGTAGTACCGAAAAATACAAATGGTTTCTAAAATTAATTAGAGATATTGATATACCGGAGGCAGGACTTAAAAACACAGAAATTCATAAACATTTAATCTCCTTAGGGCACAACAATATTGAACAAAGCTCTGTGACTGCCGGATTATCATACCTTCCCAAATTGTTAATTAAATTATCTTTCCCCTCTTTTTTTGATTATGATGAAGATACAAAAACTTTCTTTCTTCTGGATAAGTATATGAAATTCGTATTCAGATGGAATCCAGACTTAGTAGACAAATTATTTGAAACATGAATGGCCACTTCGCTTAACTTCCGTTTTTACCGCCACGGCGGGCCACTTCGGACCCGCGCCTGGCCTCGCCATTCCCATACTCAGATGCCCCTTAAATTATTTTCTCAGCATTAGCATTTAATAAATATATACTTTTGTCCGCGACTTCAAGTGAAAACATTCCACGTCTACAGGCAATATTGTTCCTTCATCCAACCTATCTCCGTATTCAACATTTTCTATAGGAAATGCGATAACAATATCCCCTCTTGATAATGATAATTTTCTAAATTCATCCCTGTTTATTTTATAATATAATGTTTTCTTTCCTGAAACAAATTTCTTATCATGCAATGTGATTTTCAGATTTGCATTATCTATGATTGCGTATTCATTATTATTGCCAATAAATACGACATAGCCGTAAATCTTACCAAAGCTGTATAATAACTTTAATTTAATATCTTTTAACGCTGCTTTATCTTCTGTAAAATATTTGATGCTTTCTGCATCGGAAATCGCTTCCGTTTTTTGAACAACGAAAAACTTTTCATTTAGAAGTTTATCCAGATATTCTATCTTATGCAACAGCTCTTTCTTGGATTCTGTATTGTTTTGTTCACCATACAAATAATTATATACCGGATTGAATAAGATTATTGCCAGGAGGAAACC
>JBNKQE010000100.1:0-13669 GCA_050295715.1 Leptospirales bacterium | reverse complement strand
AACAAACAGGGAAAACCGGCGAAGGAACCGCCACCGGTTTTCAATGATCCAGTTGTCAAACCCGCCGGACCGGCCTGACGAAGCTTTTCCCTGAATGGTAAAGCGGAACCAGAACGTTGATTTGGAATAGCCTAAATTCTGCATGCGGCCGTCAAACGGAACAAACCTCTCCGACAGTTCCGGTGTTGTGATATCTCCGAGAACTCGCGCTGTAGGTAGAAGCATGACACGGCTGCGAGCCGTTATGTTGCCTACTACTATTCCTTCAATGATCACTGAGACTGCCTGAATATTGGTTTTCACTCTTCCGTTAACGCCAATATAGAGCTGATCGGCCTGAAGAGATTTCCCTTCAAACTTTCCATCAATCTTCAATGAACCGTTTATGAAAAATCGACCGCTGAAATAGGAGTTTTCACCAATTGTAGTATTGATGACTTCTGAAGAGTTCTTTACCAGTGCCATGATATTGCCATGTTATCAGCAGTACATCGGAAGAGAAAAGCGAATTTTATTACTGTTGATTTTTTTCTTTAAGATCGAACTCATTTGAGGTCAGGAATATGAAGTTTTTCTATAGCCTGCAGGACATAGGCCTGAAACTCCTTAATTCCATCAGCAATGGAACGCCCTTCCAGAACAGTGGCTACATGAAACCTGGAGTCAAATCGAATCGTGTCACTCTTATTCAGAATGACACCCCCATCAGAACGTATATCAGTGATCAACTTATTCAGAAAATCACGCAATAATTTTAGAAAATCATGAGTTTCAAACATAACGATTCTTGTCTGACGGCTTTTCATTTTAAGGAGCTGTTCGCGGAAATCCTGTTTTTCAGCCCCTGCATACTCTTCAATGGTTTCCACGAGTACTTTCATGCTTCGAAGAACATTGTCCAGACGCATCCTTACCGAGTCCCGTTCTGCACCATGTGAAAAATCGAGTTTACATATTTGATCTGATATAACCGGCCAGTATTCATTCTGAATAATATGAATCACTGTGTATGTGAAGTTTACGTCATGATCCGTGCTGTGCGGACTTGCGGGCTTTACGGGAAACTTGTCAATAATGGACAGACCTGTATCTTCAAACTTCCTGCTTGCACTACCGGCCCGGGGTCGGCTTCCAGAGGATGGTTTATCACCTTGCGGTTCCGCCATAAGTCCGACTTTAACTCTAACCTCATTTGTATTAACATTTAACGCGTTCACACCAGGAACAATAGCAGCCAGCTTTTCACCCATTTTACGCAGCTCTTTCTGTACTCTATCGACCTGTGATCGGTTCGGAGATGTATGAATGATAGTTTCCATCCGGTCAATATAATTAACCAGTTTTTCAATCTCATCTATTTGTGCTTGTGAGTATGAGGGTGACACGAGTTTAACAAAATCTAATTGTGCACTATTGTGCAACTGAAATTTTATTTATACTCACGCTCTTTTTGATAGGCTTCCCTGGCTTCACGAATACGGCCCGCTGTTTCAAGAATACTGCCCATATTATGCCAGAATATCGATGAGCCGGGATTTTTTTTGATTATCAATCGGTACTGCCTTATTGCCTCGTCATAATTTCCGTCCATCATATGCAGCATTGCCAGGCTGTGTCTTACAGCCGGGTGCCAGACCTCCGCTTTTCGCAAAAACAGCATGGCATCACCCATTGAAGGAAATTCGGAGAAATAGACTCCCAGATACACTCTCAACGGAGCGATATATCCGCTTCGCGCCTTAAGTTTCACCAGTGTATTTATACCGATTTTCTTAATATCCCCAAAACTCTCCCGACCGGAGAGAATTCGGAGTGTTGCCATGATGCATGGATTTTCAAGATGCTTTCCAAATATTCGGAAAAATTCTTCAAATAAACCGGTCCGCGGTGCATCACGTAAAAAACCAACACCCTCAAGGGCACCGGCTAGATCAGCGGCGACCTCGTTACCCCGGTCTCCGCTGGAAAGTCGCCTTAAAAAATCTTCCCTCTCCTCTTTATCCGGAATACTCTCGGGATTGATAGATTGAAGAATAGACTGAACCTTTTCCCGGTAGAGAACTTGCTGCGATGCTGGAATCCCTGTGTGAATTAAAAACATCGCACTTGCCCAGTGCGTACGATCAACATCAAAGTCACCACTACGAATCATATGAATAAAACCAGGTATTTTACCCGAAGAAACATAGAGATAACTGATTCGCCGATTGACTGACTCGCGTGAAATTTTAAGCTTCCCCTTTTGAGCGTTGCGGATTAATTTGAAAATCATTCCACGGGACTCCATGACAGCCCATAGATTGATTGCCGATTCTGTGGATGAGGCACCCTCTTCCATCCATGTACCAATAATGTTCTTCTGTGAAAAATAATCACCGCGATATACAGCTCCCATCCAGCCCAGATTGAGGTTCATCTCCTCAACAACACTGGTTATTTTCCAGGGTTTGTTTTTGAAAATACCGTAAACTGCATCCGGAAGTGGATGACGGTCCTGGCTTTTTAAATAATAATAATCTGCGCCAATACTGTATCCTTCGCAAGCAGCCAGGGCTGCGGCAATTATACTTATATAACTCTCCCTCTCTAATTGATCAAATAGACCTGCTAATGTATAAATCCAGTTGCTACGTCCCGTCCATAAGGAATAATTTAGCAGGATTGCAAGAATAACATCCTCTCGCTCCAATTTTTCGTTTCTTTCTCCGGAAAGTGCATATGAAATATAAGATTTATAGAGTGTATGTGCCAGCTCATGGATCGGGTTCTGGAACTTCTCCGATGCAAGAGCACTCTCCCCCCTCCAGAAAACTCCTGGAAAAGAGTTTACAACCGGCAATCCGTCCAGCCCGGGCAAGAAAGACTGATGAATCTGAGGCACGTAATGAATTATTTCACCAAATCTCTGGCTAATTAACTCAAATGTGGCACGCAGTCTTGTAATGGATTTTCTGGTATCTATTGTGGAGTGATCCATCATTAAATTTTTTTCTATTTGATTTTTCATGGAACCGGTTCGATGTAAGATTAAGAGCCTGTATCATACAAGTGAAAGAATATCTTCTATTATATTCGGTAATTTTGGTAATAATTACAGGTAAATATGGAGAATAAGGGATACCACTCTTCAAAAAAATATAGTAATATTTAATTATTTACATGGTTTTTGATTGATTAATACTTAACTTTCATATGTTATTTTTTAGAGAAAAATTCAAAGTTAAACAACTCAATATTATTATGACTGTAAACATAAGCTCATCAATTATTTCAAAATTTACCGGCAGGATTGTAAGACTTTTGCCGGTAATGCTGTTAAGTCAGCTGCTTCCGTCACCTGTGCACGGGGATCCCTTTGCTTTGATCCGTGCAGGTAGATGGGAGATGATTGACCAGTATTTTCAAAGTAGAATTCCCGGAGATCCATTACAGAAATACATACGAGCAAGAGCACTGGAAGAGAAGATCGAAGATAAAAAAAATAAGGATTTATCGAAAGATGCAGCACAATCAATTGCTTATTACCTTTCAGCGGCCGGTATATATTGCAGAACAGGGAGCAAAGAGAACGACTTTCTCAATTGCATAAAAGGTCAAAATGTAGAGAGCATATCATCATTGGTTGGCAGGCTTTCACTGTACAGGGCATCAAAAGCGGCAGAGAAAAGCAGTGCAATGAATCTTCACTATCGCCTGCTCAGCCTCGTTTCGCTATCGTCAAAGGACCCCCTTTCAAGAATGGTTTTTAAGGACCGACTGGAGTATCTATTTAAGAGCGGAGACTATAAAACAGGATTGATACTGGCAAGCGGTTATGACCATCTGCAAAGTCCCTTCTCGGACATCTGGCGAGGCAAAGTCTTCGCAAAAAATAATAAACGTCCTGAAGCAGTCCAAATGTATTTCCGTGCGGCAGACATGAGCAGTGCAGGCTGGATAAAAAAAATAGTTTATAAGGATCTTTCTGATCAATACCCAGATGTCCTGTCCACAAACCGAATAAAATCGGATAAAATTCTGGCAAGAGCGCTTGTCCCGCTCACGCCCTATCTTGACAAAAAACAGCTTCAAGCACTGAAAAGCAATATTGACTATAAATATCTCCGTGCCACGGCACGGCCACAGACAGTGGAGTCTGACGGACTCTATTTGATTGAAGCAAAAATGCAGAGAGATCTTCCTGATTATGCTGCTGGTTCATATACGCATATCTCTCAAAATCCGGAAATACTCTACTCCTGGATTAAAAAATTGCATATTGTGAAAGATCGTCCGATCATGAAGAATCTTTTCAAACAATTTGCTTTTGCTAAAAAATCTTATGAACCATTATGGCGCTCCTACTTAGACTATCTAAGAAAAAATGGAAGCAAATCCGACTACTTCACGGAGATGCTCGCCTACCTCAAAGTCAATCAATCTGATGTCCACATAATGGATGATCTAATAGAATTTCTTATTGGAAGAGACCATGATAATATTCACTGGGCAGCGGCAGGTTACTGGGAATCCGCAAGATCCGAGCTTCCGCATCATAATGGATCCGGTCGTTTTTATTACTGGCTCAACCGCTATTACGAACATTACGGTAAGAACGAAAAGGCCAAAGAGATTCAGGATACATTCTATTCACTGATACCCGGTTCCTACTACGCACAAACATTCTGGGACAGTCAAAATCCAGGGGACTTCAGAAGTGACTGGGTATCCGTAAAAACAAGAGAAGACTATCTCGAATGGATTTCCCGGCATGGCGGTAACAATGCTGCTCTGCAATTTCTTTCAACAAAGGATAGATCTCCCTTTATGGATCCTCAGGGAGTCGCTTTCTGGAATAAACAGTCCAAAAAAAATTATGATGTTCCCGCCGATATAATGATGCTTTTTCGCCTGGGAGAGACATCACTTGGAAATGAATTTTTTGACGAAGAGTATGAGAACAATTCCACAAGTATGGAAAACTTCTCAAGGCTTGCTTATATAGGTAACAAATCGAATAACCTTTATATTTCCGTATACTACACAAGGCGACTTCTTCGAGAACTTAATATTCCGGAGGATCCCTTCTCTCTTCCCGAAGATATGCTTAGAGATCTGTATCCACGTCCCTATTTGAACAGTGTAAAAAGTTACGCCAATCTCTATGGTATCGAGGGGGAGATGGTTTATGGCCTTATGCGTCAGGAGAGTATGTTCCGAGAAACGGCTAAATCCAGATCGGGTGCCATGGGGCTTATGCAGATAATGCCTCGAACCGGAAAATGGCTTGCCAATCGTCTGAATCTAAGAGATCCGAATTTCTTCGAACCGGATATTTCCATCCGGCTTGGAACAAAATATTTTTCCGATCTAATCAAAAATTATGACCTGGATTTTAGATGGGCAGCCATTGCCTATAATGGAGGGCCAGGTAACTTGAGAAAATGGAAACGTCGGTATTACAGAGAAGATTTCAACCTGTTTCTGGAAAATATCCCTGTAGCCGAACCACGAAACTACTGTCGGATTACTTACGAAAACTATTTACATTACAATATAACATACACTCTGAATCGCGGAATTTGATTACATGTCCGGGTGCATGTTTCAATGTGATTTAGGCAAATCAGATAAACACCCGGATGGTTTTTGAATAATTCAACCCCATGGACAGCTTGACACCGAACACGGTTTATCGAAAATCGGAATGGTATGGCTCTTCATGTTTTCAATTCCATGTCCGGTGCGAAAGAACTGTTTCAGCCGGAAGATCCCACAAACGTACGTATTTACAATTGCGGACCCACAGTTTACAACTTCAATCACATTGGTAATTTTCGCGCCTATGCCTTTGTGGATCTGTTACGCCGCTATCTAAAATTTCGCAATTTTGGTGTGGAACACTCATCCAATATTACTGATGTGGATGATAAGATAATACAAAATGCAATGGAAAAGAAGCAGGACCTGGAAACATTTACAGAACCATACATTCAGGCCTTCTTTGAAGATCTAAGGACTCTGAAAATTCAGGATGTGGAACACAGACCCAGAGCAACCAGAACAATAGACAGAATGCATGAAATGATCCAGGTCCTTGAAAAAAAAGATCATACTTATACTGTGGGCAGCAATGTTTATTTTAGAATAACCAGTTATTCCGACTATGGAAAACTTTCCAGAATTGATCCGGAGAGTCTCAAAGCCGCTGCCGGTGGACGGTTTGATGCGGATGAATACACAAAAGAGAATGTTCGAGATTTTGCTTTATGGAAGTCCCCCGACTCTGATAATGAACCGGGCTGGGAATCTCCATGGGGTTTCGGGCGTCCCGGATGGCATTTGGAATGTTCTGCCATGATTCGAGATATTTATGGAAAGAAAGGTGTTGATATTCACTGTGGAGGAATCGACCTTCTATTTCCTCATCATGAAAATGAGATTGCCCAGAGTTGCGCAGCTTATCCCGATGATAATTTTGTAAAGTACTGGATGCACAATGAACACCTTCTTGTTGAAGGTAAGAAAATGTCCAAATCAATGGGTAATTTTTTTACTCTGCGTGATCTGACTGTTGATGAGAGTGCCAGAAAACTTGTATCTGAAAACCGTGCACCGCAGTTGCT
The DNA here is from genome assembly GCA_050295715.1 of Leptospirales bacterium. Lineage (GTDB taxonomy): Bacteria > Spirochaetota > Leptospiria > Leptospirales > Leptonemataceae > JBNKQE01. The sequence goes on along the minus strand of JBNKQE010000100.1, from coordinate 7,064 downwards.
CCTCGACCAGATTCGTTCCGGGCATATCACCAGGAATATTCGTTATCTTCTGACCGGAACTCATTACAGGATAAAACTGAATTTCACTTTTGACGGGCTCCACGCCGCAGACTCTGCCTGTGATCGTATGCAGTCCGCTGTTCGAAAGCTCATGCAAAAAACGGGAATGGAAATCAGCGATATTGAGAGCCATGCGAAAACCATCTCCAGTAATGACAGCCCCGGCAACGGAGGAAGTGGTTTTGCAAATAGAAACACCAAAGCAGCAAAAGCCATGTCCGCATTTATTGAGGCTATGGATGATGACCTGAATATTTCAAAAGCTACTGCGTCAATCTTCGATTTTCTGCGAGATATTCAACCGGATATGGAGTCAGAAACTGCCGAAAAAACTGAACTGCAAGACGGAATTATTTTTCTATATCTGATCAATCAGGTTCTGGATGTTATAGCATTCGAAGCGGATGAATCAGCCCCATCTGTGGATGATTCCCTGAGAAACTGGATTGAAGAGATGATTGAAAAACGAAAAGATGCTCGAAAAAATAAGGATTTTGCAGAGGCCGATAACATTCGTGATGAACTTCTGACAAAAGGAATTGAGATAAAAGATACCCCGCAGGGGACCACCTGGAATCTACGGTAATCAAAATAATGACCCAATCTACACCGCATTATATTTTCGGGAAAAGGCCTGTTCGCGAATTTCTTAAGAAAGGGGAAGGCGAATCAATCCAGAGGGCCTGGGTTACCGAGAACTGCCCTTCCGATATAAGGAGTCTTTTATCCGGAGTTTTATCCCACGCATCCATAAACCACGTAAAACGTAAAGATCTGGATAATATAATTCCTGGAGTAAATCACCAGGGTGTTGCAATACAGGTTCGCGAGACCTCAGCATCGAGTGATGGCGACTGGCGAAAGCATCTGAGAGATAAAAAAGGGATGATCGTATTACTTGAAAGAATTCAGGATCCGCACAACCTTGGCAGTATAGTTCGAACATCGGAAGCACTTGGAGTCAGTGCTGTATTTATAACCGGCCAGGGCGCAAAACCTGGTGCAACGTCTGAAAGGGTTTCAGCTGGAGCAAGCTTCCATATACCTCAATTTGTAGTATCCAACGCAGACAATGTCATTGCCGAAGCGAAAGAAAATGGTTACTGGGTTTGCGTATCTTCCGCTCCGGAGGATCTGGACAGGAAGTCATCAGGAGGACCTGATACGAACAAACACAAAAAAAGAGATGGTGAAGGTATCCACGTTTTCGCCAATGAGTTGCAGGATCTTCCGGAAGCATCTCAAATAGTACTGGTAATTGGAAGCGAGGGAGAAGGAGCCAGGCAGTTAGTCATGCGTCGTGCTGATTATTTTATAAGCGTAAGGCTGAACGGGAAAACTTCTTCGTTGAATGCTGGCGTGGCTGCTGGTATACTGATTGATAGGATTATGAACAGGACCTGATCAAACGAGATCGCGGTTTAGTTCGGAAATTTACAGTTTTCCCTGAGACTCCTGAGAACTTTCTCTGTTCTGACCGGATTATCAATGAGATCTTCTACTCTAAAGTTTCTTATTCCACTTTTATACATACGACCGGCAAGGTTAAGTTTATCGTCGGGGCGTTCCAGATACGTTGTATTATGACAGAGAGAATCAGCAAATAGTCTCTGCATTTCACCGCGAAGATCTTTGACCGATCCCTCTTTTTTCCTGCAGATTCGGCCGCAGGCAGGATCTTTTTTACCCTGCGAATGAACCAGTGTATAAATACAATTTCGCATGTGAAATCCTGATATTCTGGAGTAGGCCCTCCATTCCATATGCCCGGACCGGATTGTTTTTAGAAAATCGGATAAACGATCGGAAGCAAACTCGGGCGAATCCACAAGGAAATCTGCATTAAAATAACTGTATATACTCTCACTCAAGAAATTTGTTATATTCAACGGAGTATCAAGAATCATGGGGAGTTCCCGCTCATGAAGAAGGATTGCTCCACTCAGTGATGTTGCAATAAAAACATCCGGAGTCAGACCGAAGAATGCTTCTGAAGCAGCTACATCCTCAGGAGTATGAATCCGCGGCAATACAATACCGGAGCCCTTTTGCAGACCGGTTATGATGTCCAGAAAATGACCGGCTTCATCAACATCAGGTATATCCAGATACAAATTATCGTATAGCTCGGCAGATATTGAGTCCAGATATCCCTTTAGATTGAACTTAAATGGCAATCGAAGCAAGAGCGAAATTCGTAAATCCGATTGAGTCAATTCATTTTTCAGGGATTCTCTTTCGGTTTTAAGGGTACTGAGAATGTCATTGACCTTCCCATCAAAATCCTCTTCCCCCTCTACCGTTCCGGAACGGAGCTCTGTAATTCGCTCAACAGCCTCCTGTCGCATCTGCTTGAGTTCACGACCGTGCATAAAAACCGGTTCAGGAAAATCATACTCTATAGCAGAACAATGAAAGGGAGTTCGCCCGAAAGCACCGGCAGTTTTCAGTAAAACATTCCTGTCCAGAGGAGCTCCTTGAGCCTTCTGAAGATTTGACGAACTCTCGACTGTAACGACATTACCACCCGAATCCTCCACTTTCAATTGAAGCTTTGCACCTGGTAATCCAAAAAAAAATAGTTTGAGTGAAACTCTTCCGAATCCGGATTGCTCTAAGTGACTCTTGCGAAGCTCACTATCAAGTTCAGGACGCCCGGTCAGAAAGATTCGATGGCCTGGCTTAACGGATTGAATGTTTGTATCCCTGGAAAATTCAATCTCGATACTGTCTTTTCCCGGGAATTGTATTTCATAAACAGGACCACCAACAACCGGACCACTCTCGGAGAATATGACAACTCCATCGCCTTTTCTCAACGTTTCTACAACGGAATCGATAAAAATACGTCTGCCCTTCACCCCGGCAACTCGCCCGGCTTCTACACCGCGATGCCCATTATAGTCCGCTGTTATTAGATCTGCCGGAGAATCATTTCGAAGCCATGCCGCATTGTATCCGCGAGAGAAGGTTAAGGCTACATCTGTCAGACTTCTTTTAATATCCTTACGAATCATCCCGGAATAATACTGTACGGCAGCCGCGACATATTCTGGAGATTTCTTTCTCCCTTCAATTTTAAAAGAGTCTATTCCGATTTCAAGCAACTCATCGATTACAGGTGAAGCAGATAAATCCGATGGAGAAAAAAAATATCCATGACGCAGAGTTTCGCCATTTTCGATATACTCATAATCCATGCGACAATTCTGTGCGCACTGCCCTCTATTTCCGGAACGACCGCCAAGTCCCAGTGACGTATAACAGTGGCCGGAATAGGAAACACAGAGAGCCCCGTGGATAAATACTTCCAGTTCCAGATTTGTATGTTCGCGCAGCAAACGTATTTCATTGAGTGATAATTCACGAGGGAGCGTAATGCGGGAAGCTCCCAGGTCCCTGTAGAAATCTATGGCCTGAACACTTCCTGCATCAGCCTGTGTTGAAATGTGTATTTCAGTAGATTCAGATAAATGACGAATGAGCTTAATGGCTCCGGGATCCTGGACAATAAAAGCATCCACTCCCAGTCGAAGAGCAAATCCTGCTGCTTCAAGAAACTCGGGAATCTCATCATTGAAAAGAAGAATATTGGAAGCAACAAAGACTCTCACTCCATAAAGACGGCATTTCGCAACTATGGAGCTGAAATCTTCACGTGATAAATCTGATTTTCGATTTCTTGCATTGAACCCGGGAAGGCCAACATATACAGCATCGGCTCCATTGTAAATTGCCGCATCAGCCGATTCGACAGCTCCTGCAGGAGCGAGAAGCTCAACACTTCGCCCTATCTTCTCGCCCTGTTTCATTCTGGAATTCCCGGTATTACATTTACTTCATACCGAATTTTTTCTCGGCTGATTCAACTGTTTGTTCAATAAGCATGGCGATTGTCATCGGTCCCACTCCACCGGGGACAGGTGTGATATGGGAAGCTTTTTTAGCACATGCTTCATATTCAGCATCGCCAACATTGCCTTCGTTGTATCCGGCATCCAGAACTACGGCACCCTCTTTGATCCAATCTCCCTTAATAAACTCAGGTTTACCCAGGGCAGCAACAACTATATCTGCGGTCTTTACAATAGCTGGAAGGTCTTTTGTACGCGAATGACATATAGTGACTGTACAGTTCCTTTCAAGAAGCATCATGGCCATTGGTTTTCCAAGAATAGGAGAACGTCCAACAACAACAGCATGCTTTCCTTCTAGCTCAATCCCGTATTCATCCATCAAACGTATCATACCGGCTGGAGTACAGCTTCCATAGGCTTCATCGCCAAAACTGATTCTTCCAAACCCCAGAGTTGTCACTCCATCAACATCTTTTTCAGCAGATATTTGATCGAAACATTTACGTTCATCAATCTGGGACGGGACGGGATGCTGTAATAATATTCCACGAACGGACTCATCTGCATTCAAATCATCAATTACCTTGAGCAGTTGTTCCGTAGTCGTATCTTCAGGAAGATCTACTCGTTTTGATACCATTCCCACGCCTTCGGTGGCTTTGACTTTCATTTTCACATATGTGGCAGATGCTGGATCACTTCCAACAAGGATTGTTGCCAGTATGGGAATAGAATGACCCGCCTGCTTCATTTTTTCCACTCGAACTTTTAGATCTTCTCGAATCTTCTGTGCAAGGGCTTTTCCATCCAGTATGATTGGTTCCATTACTCTTATCCTGTACTTATATATACAGGAGCAATCTGCTGAGGTCTGTGGCTATGTCAATTTGAAAAGAGTGGTTTAACTGCCTGTATATGTAGTTTCCAGAGAAAAATAATCGCCTGTATTTCCACCTATTTAAGATTGAAAATTTGTAAATGAGAAAAATTCGTATCATCTGAATAAAGATTAAGAATTCTTGATTCTATCAGGAATTTTTCGGAGGGAACCGTAATTTTTATCCGCGACTGGAAGTAATACTGTTATATCTTAGAATTTTATATGCCTGAAAGACATTCACACCGGAAATACGCTTGTAATGGACCGAATCCATTACCGAATAGATAATATACAAACCGAATCCACCCACACGATCACCGTTCAGATTATCCATTACATTCGGTTTATCAACGATCCCAACATGAAATTCTACTCCACGATCAAGTAATTCAACCAGGACCTTCTCTTCAGGAAATATTTTTATTCGGAAAGTAATCTGTGATCCCTCATCACATTTTTTTTGTGAATCGGCAAGGCCGTGCATAATAATATTTGTCATAGCCTCATCACTGGCGATTACTATATCCTCGATGTCACCAAAATGAATAGAATAGATATTGCAGATCTCAGAAATAAACTCTCTGACCTTATTAACCATTCTCAGGCAGTTACCTGTTGTGATGGAATAATGGTCTCTACTTAATTCAATTGCGCTATAACGATTCAGAATTCCCTGAACCTTTTTACGAAATGAATTTCGTTCTATGTTCTGTAACGCTTTTACCTGCATGATTTCCGCAAAATTCCTTCAATCCAATAAATCATATATTAAAAAGATTTTCTACAATTATTTATATTCATGACATAAAACAAACGCAAAATCGTCTATCATACCAATTAAAATTCTCAACAGTGTGTATTCACAACAATTAACGTTAAATCAATCGTTAAATATGTTGATGTAACAAATAATATCATTTTAAAGCGGTAATGCAACACTTATCTAATACTAAAGTGTTATTTTCAACAAAGCATATATCATATTTTTTCAATATTATAAGTTATCGAGGTGTATAATTAAATAATAATGGGAGTCAGGGATGGAAAACCTTGAACTCTTGCGTAAGTGTGTTTATAAAGAAAACATGATTGTTCAAGATTACAGAGAGACAAAAAAAAGGGATAATAGAATTTCGAGAATTATGGAAAAAGCAGATCTTAATACCCGTAATGGGAGCCTCCATGAAGGAGTAATCCCATTACGGAACCGAGGATTTCTACTATTTCTTACCGGCTGCAGGTATATAATATGGGTATTTTTCAAAATACCCTTTTTTGAAACTGTCAATCTCTTGATCGTGTTGCAGGGTCAGGGCAATATCATCAAGTCCTTTTAACAGGTTCTCTTTTCGATACGCATCCACCTCAAAAGAGAAGGTTTTTCCACCGGGAATTCTGACTTCCTGTGCATTCAAATCGACCTCGATTTCTCCGCCAACATTGCTGTTCAGGTATTGAAAAATCACTTCCACCTGATCGGTTGTCAATACAACCGGGAGAATTCCATTCTTAAAACAGTTGTTGTAAAAAATATCGGCAAACGAAGAGGCGATAACACTTCTGAATCCGAAATCATCCAGAGCCCAGGGAGCATGCTCTCTACTGGAACCGCATCCAAAATTCTCCCGTGATACAAGTATGGAGGCTTTTCTGTACGGCTCCTTGTTCAGAATAAACTCACTGTTCTCTTTTGTCTCCTCATCATTCTCATATCGCCAGTCATGAAAAAGATGAACTCCGAACCCTGTTCTTTCAATTTTCTTTAAGAATTGCTTTGGAATGATTGCATCAGTATCCACATTTGCCCTGTCCAGGGGGGCTGCAATTCCTTTATGTACTGTAAATGGTTCCATATTTCAGCTCCTTATTATTGCTGAGGTTATCACTATTGAGCGACATCCCCTGTTACAGATATTTTCTAACATCGGAAAAATGACCATCAATAGCCGCTGCAGCTGCCATCTCCGGACCGACCAGGTGAGTACGGCCACCCTTGCCCTGTCGACCTTCAAAATTACGGTTTGAAGTCGAGGCCGACCTTTCTCCGGGCTGAAGGTAGTCATCGTTCATTGCAAGACACATGGAGCATCCCGGCAGTCTCCAGTCAAACCCGGCTTCTTTGAAGATCTTATCGAGACCTTCTTGCTCCGCCTGTCTTTGCACGCGACCTGATCCAGGAACTACAAGAGTACGGATACCCTCTTTTACTTTGCGCCCTTTCGCAACCTTTGCAGCCGCTCTCAAATCTTCAATGCGTGAATTTGTAC
>JBNKQE010000099.1:0-13709 GCA_050295715.1 Leptospirales bacterium | reverse complement strand
CATAGGTGAATTGTTTCATCCAACAGTATCTATAACATGAAGTTCTCTTATGGATGGAAATTGGAATCCGCACATTACAAGGTCCATGTATGGACCTACTTCGGAGCAACCGACCAAGGATGTCCCCTTGCTCCGAAGCAGGAAAGGACTCCAATTTCTCAATCACATATTACGTGGTGAGTAGTTACGATGTTTTTGCATCAAAGAAATTAAACTGCGTTTGCCAGCGCTTCACGAAAGCTTTTCAGAAGATTCTGCATGCGCTCTGTTTGAAGGGCGTAGGCCGATTCATTTACCACAAGCACGGCGGATGATTCTAGTATTATTTCCAGTTCCCGCATACCGTTGGCTTTCAGTGTATTTCCGGTGCTCACAAGATCGACAATACAATCGGCAAGCCCCAGGTGAGGAGCAATTTCAATAGAACCGTGAAGCTTGATTATTTCGCAGCTCATTCCTCTGCGATAAAAGTAATCCATTGCAAGGCGCGGGTATTTTGTCGCTACACGCATGTGCGGTCTGTCAAAAAGACCTGCAACGTCTTCATTCCTGGAGGCCACTGCAAGCCGGCATGCTCCAAACCCCAATTCCAGCGGTAGAGTAAGATCATATCCGCGTTCTGCCATAACATCCCTGCCGGTAATACCGGCATCGGCACCGCCGCCAAGAACGTAGGTCGGGACATCCTGATTTCTTACAAGTATGATACGGTAGCGTCCGGTTGTATCAAAGAAACTCAGCTCTCTAGATTTTTCGGGAATATTAAACGTGGCAAATTTTGATCGTCGGAAAAATTCTACGCTCTCTTCGCCCAATCGGCCGGAAGGGAGGGCAATCGTAAAGAAGTCTTTTTGTGCAGAATCACTTGCTTCCTGCATTTTGATTATCCAGAAGAAATGCAGTTGCAGAAATCTTAAACTCTTCGATACCTTCGACGCCTTTAATGTCCATCATCTCACGAATGGATTTGCGTCCTTCATCGTACTTTCCCTGTTCAATAAGCACACGCCCTTTTCCGAAAAGAGCAACTGCCTTCATAAGGTTGGATTCCTGTACAAGCTCAATAGAACTTTGATACTGTTCCTGCGCCATTTCATAATTCAGGGCCATTTCATTGTAGGATGCCGCTTTTAAATGAAAATAGGCTTTCAGATACTTATCAGATACACGCTTTGCGATGGATTCCGAGGTTTCTGCCGCATTCGCATAGTCTTTGTCTTTTAGATAGTATTCAATTTTTTTAAGATCGGTTCTATTCTTCGCATCATTGTTAGAGAAATCATCAACGTAACTATCCAGCTTTGCAATCGCACCTTCGCTGGACGCTGCCCCGGGAATCATAATGGGATTTTCCATCAGTTTTTCAAAAGCAGCAAGACTCTTTTCCTTAACATGCGCCTGCCACACCGAGTACCCAACCATACTACCGAGTATCAGAGCAATCCCTGCAATAACAAGGATCGTTTCTTTGATATGATCTCTTATATATCTAGAGCTTCTGGCAAGGAAAAGTTCAACAGGACCGCCTTCGAAATCACGAAGGGGGTCCAGAGCATGCTTTTCATCAGCCTGATATGTCTTTCTGGTTTTTACTTTTTGTGACATTTTTTACCGAATCTCGGTCCGTTTACTCTTCATCTCCACCCTTAAAAAAGGCTCCGAGACTTGAAGTAGATGGACCCTCATCTTTTTTAAGATACTGGTCTATAATATCCTGCTCTTTCTTCTTCTCGTAAGCTTTGATAGAGAGGGCAATTTTCTTCTCTTCAGGATCGATATGAAGCAGAACAGCTCTGACTGGATCGCCGACCTTAAAAAGGTCCTCCAATTTTTCATCCTGTCTCATTGGAATTCTTGATATATGAACAAGTCCCTCAAATCCATCGCCAATATCTACAAAGATACCAAAAGTTGTTACACCGGTAACTTTACACTCTATTGCATCACCCTTACGATATTTCTTGCGAAGGGCTTCATAAGGACTCTCTGACAATTGCTTGATGCCGCAGGAAATTCTGCGTTCATCCTGATTGATCTCAAGAACTTTGAATTTTACACTATCGCCTTTTTTGAGCATCTTACGATCAACGCGGTCATCCCACGTATAATCATTGAAATGAATCAGTCCTTCAACTTCATCGAGAACTTTCACGAATGCACCAAATTTTGTAACGGAAGTAACGACACCTTCCATTTCATCGCCTTCATTTACAGACTCAGGCAGGCGGTCCCATGGATCTTCCATTAGCTGCTTTACGCCCAGAGCGATTCGACGTTCATCAAAATCTACAGAGAGAACCTGAGCTTCAATTTCATCGCCAACATTCAGATATTTTCTTGGATGCTTCACACGCTTGGACCAGGTTAACTCACTCACATGAATGAGGCCTTCCAGGCCTTCCAGCAACTCAAGGAACGCACCGTAATCGGTAATATTTGTAACACGACCGCGAACGATGTCACCCTGATTGAGCTCACGTCGCGCCCATTCCCATGGGTCTTCGGCCAGTTGTTTCATTCCGAGGCTCAGGCGATTATTATCCTTATCCATATGGATAATTTTTACATGAACTTCATCGCCTACTTTGAAGCGGTCTTTGAAGGGAGCATATTTCTTCCAGCTAATATCAGACTGGTGAAGCAGCCCTTCGACTCCATCTACATCTATAAATACACCAAATGAAACTTTTTTTGTAACAGTTCCATTTACTTCATCGCCTTCAGCATATTTGGAGAGAAGCTCATTCCATCTTGTTTCGTTGACTTCATCAACCACTTTCTTATGACTGATTACGGCAGATCGATGCTTCTCTTTAAGCTCAAGAATTTTGAAGTCGATGTTCTTGCCGGCGGTAAGGTTACCACGACCTTTGCTTCGCCCACCAACCTGTGACATGGGCAGAAATAAGTTAATTCCGCCGCTATTAATTATAAATCCGTGGTTTACGGCTTTAAGGACTTTCCCGCTAAGCTGGGCTCCTTCTACGTAAGCCTCTCGAACGTTTTCCCAGGAGATGGTGCGTTCCGCTTCTCGATGAGAGAGTCTTACGAAACCATCGTCTCCGCCGCGGAGAACAAGCACCATAATTTCAGTGCCTCTTCCAGGAGGTTCATCAAAGTCAGATCTGGGGCATCGCCCATCCTGCTTACTGCCAATGTCGACGAATACATCTTTATCATCATAATCAATGACAGTGGCCTCAATGAGGTCCCCTTTACTGAAGTCCCCCTGTCCATTAAAAAGATCATCATCAAATTCTTCCATGACCTTGTCCATAGACTCCAGTTCTTCCTGGGCAAGATCAAAGGGATTTCGGGGTTTTTGCTCGATTGTCATAGAACTCATTACGCTCGCGACCGGGTTGGTCGTAATTCATGGGATGCCGGACTTTGTCTCAGAACTGAATCTGTAAATGGCCAAGAAGTCTGGTTACGACATCATTTATACCGAGTATAGATGTGTCAATATAAATAGCATCTTGAGCCTGCTTCAAAGCACCTGCTTCCCTGTTACGATCCTCCTGATCGCGTATACGTATTTCCTCAATTAATAAATCCATTTCAGGTAAGGGCATTCCCTTACTCCGGTAATCTTCCATTCTTCTTCTGGCCCTTACCTCGTCGGAAGCATCAAGATAAAATTTATACGGAGTTTCCGGGAAAACTACCGTACCAATGTCCCGGCCATCTACAACCAGATCTGTTGTAGCAGCAAAATCTCGGAGCAGTGTATTTACAAGCTCACGATATCTTGCATTATCTGCAATATAACGAATACGTTCGGTTACAAAGGGTGTTCTGATTTTTTCACCCACGTCCTCTCCGTGCAGCATATTCACCTGCGTTCCCTGCACCAGCTCCACTTTACAGCCCAATGCAGCGGCCGTAAAGGGCTGGCTGCCGGAAACAATCTCACCAAACTCCTGATGGGTATCTCCTGCCCCCAGCTTCTCAATCAAAGCAAGAGTCACAGTCCGATACATGGCACCAGAATCTGCATGGACAAATCCAAGTTCTCTGGCAACCAGCTTCGCAACGGTACTCTTCCCCGATCCGGCAGGTCCATCCATGGCAATTATATAATGACGTTTCGTTCCTGACATTTCTTAACTCAACGATCTTCCGGATAACCGCAAAGTCGATTTCGAGCCTTCCTGGCAGATGAAAACCAATCAAGCCACCATTGGCGATCGGATTTTTCCAGTTGTTTTTTAACGCTTTCAAGCTCTTGCGAAAAAACTTCCAATGATTCCAATATAAATTTCTTATTTGTAAAAAGAATATCCGTCCACATTTCAGGGTTGGATCCGGCTATTCTTGCCATATCCCTGAAGCCGCCGCCTGTTATCGGGACAGGAGACTCATTGGTTGACCTGTCCACAGCAACAGCTCCGGCAGCCCAGCTTGCCAGCAATCCGGAAAGGATATGAGGAGCGTGACTTAAATATGCCAGAACTTCATCATGAGCGGCAGGTTTCATGGAATATGTCTTCATTCCCACAGCTTTCCAGAAATCCTCAACCGCTTTCCTGTCATCATCTCTGTTGCCAGAAACTGTGTCTTCAGTAATTATACAGAGCCTGTTATGAAAAAGATCTGCTCTGGCCGCCATTGGACCCTGGTCCTCCGATCCACACATAGGATGAGAACCGACAAAGCGAAGTTCTCTTCTTTGTGCTGCAGCCTCGTGCACCTCGCTTCGTGTTGAAGACATATCAGTGATAAGACCGGAATACGATGGGAAAATTTCAAAAACGCGGACAATGGATTTAACGGGGAGGCCGAAAACAATAAGGTCATAATCTTCTAAAGGTAACGAACCTATACGGTCAAGATCGGGTTCAATAACAACCGAATCAGCCATCCCGTGTTGTTCAATAAAAGCAGCGCTTCTCTGAGTCCGAACAACCCCGGTGATTTTTCCACTGTAATGATCCGATGCCCTCAATGCCAGAGCCAGTGACGCACCCATCATCCCCATGCCATAGATCAGTACGGATCGAAAAGGTATCTCTTTATGACTCAGCTCGTTCATACTATTACCGTTACCACCATAGAGCCGGATTATAACCTTATTTACAATTCAATCCGGCTTAGACTTCGGGCTATCGGCAACAACTTTGCCAGGAGGTCAATCACGGTAAAGCACCATTCCAGGATATATGGATTTTTTGTAAAGAATCCTGATATATGCAGCTTCAAACAGCCCGTATCATATTCCTGTTTTAGAAATCATCCAGGATCTCATTTTCCGGGAGTTTTACAACAGAAGGGCTGTTTTTCCAGAAAATCCGCTTTCTATGGCGACATACAATCCGGAAGTTTTTATTGGAGACTACCGAGGTTCCAGGTAATATATAGAGAGTAGTTACACAATTGAACCAATCCGGATTTACCCGACGGGAAGATCAATCCTCGGATACGAACCCAGTAATTTCAGCTGAGTAGTCTTCTCTTTCAACTTTTCAAGAATATCTACAACCATGGCGTCCTGGTAGTGACCCAGAAAATCTATAAAAAAGTTATAATCACCATACTGCCTTCTGGATGTACGGGATTCAATCCGGGTCATATTGACTTTATTATCGTAAAATGGCTTGAGTATATCAAACAGGCTACCGGGCTGATCATGCACGGAACAAACGATAGATGTCTTATCATCTCCCGAAGGAGCACAATTTTCTCGGCCAATAACCAGAAATCGTGTCAGATTATTAGAATTATCCTGAATGCCGGAAGCAATTACTTCAAGCCCATACGTCTCAGCGGCAAGCTCGGAAGCAATGGCTACGCCGTCTTTCCTCTCCGCCACCATGGCTGCAGCCTGAGCGGTGCTGGAGGTTTCTATAACTTCAAGTTCGGATACATGCAGATTTTTCTGCATCCAGTTTCGGCATTGCTCTCTTGCAATCTTTATAGTGTACAGCTTTTTGATTTCAGAAATCCGTAATCCGGCAGGTCCAATTAGATTCTGACGGATCCGCTCATAGTGTTCCGCATAAATCTTCAGATCAGAGACAAGAAACGTATCCAGCGTGAGCAAAACCGATCCCCCGGTCGAATTTTCAACAGGAACGATTCCATATGAAACATCCCGCCCGGATTCAACGGCTCTAAATATTTCAGGGATTGTATCACTGGGGACCGTGCGAATTGATGAACCAAATCGATGTCTTGCCGCCAGATGCGAAAAGGATGCCGGAGGGCCGAGATACGCAACACCAGGTCCCCCCTCAATTGCAATGGACCCGGACATAATTTCACGATAAATGGAACGGATAGACTGTTCCGGAAGCGGCAGCCTGTCGCCATAAAGCTCATGGGCAACAGCGACAACTTTGTTATAGACTTCTTTCTCTCTATCAGGCCGATAGACTGTTGTGGCTCCCTGGCGCTTTTTTTCACCGATTTCAACTACGAAACGAGAACGTTCCATTATAAGTCGAACAATCTCTCTGTCCGTCTCATCAATATTCTTCCGCAGTTGTTCGATCTGATCTTCTTCCAGCCCCATCAATCAATCTCGTCAAATTTTAGTTCTTTTATATCTTCCAGTGCGGGAAGTTCTGCAAGAGAATTCAATCCAAATCTTGTTAAAAAGTTTCGCGTGGTAACATAAAGCGTGGGACGGCCGGGAACCGGCTTATATCCCTGCGGCTTTATAAGCTTTTTTGTTAAAAGTGTTGCAATCATCGGTCTGGAGTTAGCACCGCGAACATCATCGATTTCGGGAAGAGTTATGGGCTGACGGTAACTGATAATTGCAAGAGCCTCCAGAGTTGATCTGGTTAATTTCTCTTTTTTTTGCTCTTTAAAAATCCCGCGCAGGCTCTGGCTGTACCGCTCGGAAGTTATGAACTGATAACCACCGGCAATCTCTTTTAATAAAATACCACCGTCTCTTTCGGAGTAATCATCAACCAGCGAGTCAACAATTATACGTGCATTTGTTCTATCCAGTTCGCACTTTCGGGCCAGCATGTTCAAAGAAAGACTCTCTGCAGAAGCAAACAATACTGCCTCGACAAGCCCCTTGAAATGCTCCATCTCTTCAAAACTCAATTCTCGATGAGAAGGCAAACCAGCATCCTGAGTATCCGAAACCGGAATCTCAATAACGCTTTCTGTCTGCAGAAGCTCTTCTTCAGTTGTAACTGTTGTATTATTTTCAGACATGGTTCAAGGACCTCCCGCAAATCCCTTTCAATATGAAATATTCCTCAATTTCCCGGCAGTTACTCAAATAACATACCGGCTATGGACCAGTGGACACATTCCCTTTACAGTAAATTACGGATCCTCTCCATAATCACAATGCGTTGCACGATTCACCATCATACAATTTTTCGCATTGCGAAATTCGCTGCATCCATTCAGCTTTTAATCTACCGGCGCTTTGTGAGAGTCTTAATTATTATATATAACAAAACACATGAAACGCCTCAAGCATTTTCCCTGCATTACCGGCTCACTATCTGACGCTGTAAATGCAGCAATTCAGATCTTCTACTGTAATACAGGCACTCATGAGTCAATAAGTTAAGCTTATGTCTCATAAAAGCATGGTAACATTCAGAGAGACATGAGCAACTTGGTACGGCAAGTAATTTATCTTACAATAGATGACTTTTTAAACACACGAATCTCATCAAAAACTCTGTGTTGTTTGATTATAATTTCGCTCAATTTTGTCATTTCAAGTATGGCAAGGAATGTTACAATTACCTCGCCCTTTTCAGTGGACTCTGGATTTTCGAACAGATCAAAAAAGACAAATGAAACAGCGTCCTGAAGCAGGGCTCGAATATAAGATACCTTATCTTCTACAGAAAAGGATTCAATGCTGACTTCATAGTTTTTCTCGTCAGCTCCCTGACCGGCCTTTTGACGCTGAACCATATCGGAGTAAGCCCTGATTAAATCTACAACATCAAGCTCCAACCAATCATCTTTCTCATCCTCTGTCTCCGGAGGGAGTTCAATGGGCGCAGTTCTCCCATACATTCCGGATGTTATATCATCCAGCTCTTTTAACCTCTCAGAGGCCATCTGGTACTTTCTATACTCAAGGAGCTGCTGGATCAGCTCGGGGGGTAGACGGGAGTCAGACTCATTATCCTCAAAACCAGGATCAGGAAGAAGAGCTCGACTTTTATAATAGAGCAGACGTGCTCCCATAACAATAAAGGGTGAGGCAAGCTCAATCTGGATCTCTCCTGCCCGCCTGACAAACTCCATGAAATCTTCTGTTATCCTTACAAGTGATATATCAAAAATATCAACTCGATAAGACTCAATCAATTTCCAGAGCAAGGAAAGAGGACCCTCTTCACGTTCCCCTTCGCCATTGAGCCAGCTTACAAAAAAGCCCGGAATCTCATTGGCGACCTCTTCTCTGGTTGGCTTTGGTGCCTCTTCAATTGAATCAGTCTTATTTTCTTCGGACACAGTATTAATCCTGTAATGTCAGGAAAGTGCCTTACTGGCAGCTTGCTGCAAACGCTCCGGCGGGAAAGGCTTCACAACAAAGTCCTTGACCCCCATTTTTATAGCGCGAGCCAGAAGATCTTCCTGTCCCAGTGCAGTAACCATAATAATCCTGGCCGCACCGTCCAGCTTCAGGATATCTGCTGCTGCTTCGAGACCATCTTTCTCTCGCATGGTAATATCCATTGTCACGAGATCTGGCTTGAGATTTTTATACATCTCAATCGCCTGGTTGCCATTTTCTGCCTCTCCGACAATTTCATGTCCATCCGAAGAGAGAGCATCTTTCACTAGTGTTCTCATGAACTTTGCATCATCAACAATCAATACCCTGGCCATTTTGACTCCGTAATTCTCTGTGTATAATTTCGGTTTTGCTTCTAATACTATCGGGGAAATCCCCATCACAGGATTAGTAATTTATCCAATAGAGCAATTAACCACACAAGAATATAGATCCCACAATTTTATTCAAGCAATTACCTTAAAGGAGGTAATTTTTCCTTTTAGAAACAACTGAAAACCAATACCAATATCTTACGACTGCCCTGCTATTTTCCCGAACATGATTAAGTATGAATATATTTAAGCAATACTTCTACCATTTTTTTAAGTGAAACTACTCTCACAATACCGCCAGCCTCAATGGCACGCCTGTTCATACCAAAAACTACACTGGAGTCCTCATCCTGGGCCATGGTAAGGGCTCCCGAATCGTAAAGCATCTTCATACCGGTCGCACCATCCCATCCCATCCCGGTCATAATGATTGCAGCAACATTTCCGCCATAAATAGCATGAATACTTTCTATTGTAACATCCAGAGACGGACGGTGAGCATGACGGGGTGGATCGTCGGTAATTCGAATCACACGTTCCGTTCCCGAGCGCTCTACAAGCATATGTCGATTTCCGGGAGCCAGATAGGCATGAGCCGGTTTTAATATCATTCCATCTTCCGCTTCCATAACCTGAACTGCTGCGATTCTATTTAATCTTTCGGCAAAAGCACGGGTGAATACTGGTGGCATATGCTGCACAACCATTATAGGATATGGAAAATCGTAAGGAAGATCTAAAAAGATATTCTGCAACGCCTGGGGGCCGCCAGTAGAGGCTCCAATAAAAAGCAGCTCATAGTTCCTTCTGGAATGCTTCCTGTGAAGTTTACTTTCATGTATGGGATGCCGATCGAATTGAGTTATATCACGAACTGTTTCAGTAAGCCCATTCACACGGGTCACAAGCAAGCTCTCAATATCAGCCAGTGTTATTCCGGACCCGGCGGCCGGTTTGGGAACAAAATCCAGAGCACCGAGTTCGAGGGCCTCAAACGTCACCCCGGCACCTTGCTGTGTAAGATGCGAAAGCATCAAGATTACGGGACGTATACGCCTGCGACGGAGTTCCCGCAAAAGAGTAATACCATCCATCCGCGGCATTTC
Organism: Leptospirales bacterium; assembly: GCA_050295715.1. Lineage (GTDB taxonomy): Bacteria > Spirochaetota > Leptospiria > Leptospirales > Leptonemataceae > JBNKQE01. Next base: position 3,777 of record JBNKQE010000099.1, on the reverse strand, counting down.
AACATCAAGAATAACAAGGTCCGGCCTGAGCCGCATAATTCTTTCCAGCGCCTCACGACCATCCTTTGCGTCATCGAGAAAATTTATATCCTGAATATTTCTCTCGAGCATATCACGGACAACCTTCCTCACAAGTGAGGAATCATCCACGATCAATGTTTTTATTCTAACCCGCATTTCATCAAAGCTTCCCAATTACCTGGGAAAGCGTAGGCCGCGAAGGCAGTAGAAACACTCTTCCGAGAAGTTCCATATCCTCGCGAAAGAAATCAGCAGAGATATAAATGGCACGCAGCCCTTTTCCCATAGTACTTCGCGACTGCAACCCATGAATAAATTCGCTGGACTCACCGGAGCTATAGGAGGGTACGGACGGCGCAATGCTCAATCCGGTCTTATTAGCAAGGGCATTCAGTATACTGGAGCCGACAATATTCGTTAATTCGGATAGAACAGACTGCACTTCTTCCGGATCCGGTTTGACATTCGAATCATGAAGAGATTGCCCCATAAGATCCGATGCGGCTTTTGTTCCATTAAGTTCATCAAAAACAAGAGCGATCATCGCCTGAAAGTCACCAACCGTTTCAAGAGTAACAAAAATGGCCCGGTCTCCTGGAATATACTCGGCAAGATCTTTAACAGCAATCGTTTTAAACTCGGGAACAGACACTTCTACAGAGACGCCAAGTAGCTGAGAGAGAACAAAACCGGCATTAATCATACCGGTATTAATGACCGAATAGAGTTTTGCATAGTCGTCATCGCTGATTTCTTCCTCTACACTGCTACCATTATCCATAGCCTTATCTTCGATACTGGACAAAATGGTCTGTGCTCTACGAACACGTTCTTTTCGCTCTTCCTCAAAACCATCCAGTGCGGATTTAACAATATCTTCGCTTGTATCGACTCCTGCCTGCCGAGCAGTAGTCACAACAGATTTATGAAGAACCGGTTCGACATAACTTCCATTACCGTTTCCGCCACCGGATACGGCTGCAGGTTCACGAGCGGCCTCTGCTTCCACCTTTACGGGAGACTCTTTTACAGCAGTAGACATCTGAGCACCGGAAGCTGCAGGAGCACTCACACTTGCAGCAGCGACCTTTCCATTTCTTGCGTATTCCCGTAGTTCCTCAGCTTCAGTCTCGTCAGCTTCCTCTACACCCTTCTTCTTTTTACGGCCTCGTTGATTTTGATTTCGACGCAGGGCACCGGACAGCTCACTTACCTGTTGATTGTAAATCTTTGTTGCATCCAGAATTCCGGACTGATCCACTCCCGGGAGCATTCTGGTAACATCTTCATTCTGCGCAATATCCAGAAGTCCCTGGACATCAAGAACCATTACAATCGAACCATCTCCCATCAGACAGGCGCCTATCAGCCCACGCACCGTGCGGAAATTCTGTTCAATAGGCTTAATCACAATTTCCTGTTTTCCAACCATGTGATTTACGATAAAACCGATTTTACGATTATTTACATTTGCAATAACGACAGGAAATTCCTCTGTTAATTTAACATATGGAAAACCCATCAAAGTTCTCAATTGAAATACGGGCAGTATATCACCGCGAAGATTTATAATATCTTTCCCCTGAAGCGTCGTAATATCATCTCGATTTACTTTAATAGTTTCCACAACATCAGAAAGTGGAAAAGCATACTCTTCAGCATCAACCTTAACCAGGATAGACGAAATAATTGCAAGCGTAAGCGGGAAGGAGAGAATAAAGGAGCAGCCATTTCCCGGATCATTATGGATCTGAATATTCCCCTTAAACTCCTGAACCATTTTCTTCACAACATTCATACCGACACCGCGTCCGCTTACATCGGTTACCTGCTGTGCGGTTGAAAATCCTGGATGGAAAATCAGATTGTAAATCTCTTCATCCGGAAGCATGGAATCATCAGGAACAAGTCCACGCTCTACCGCTCTGCGAAGAATCGCATCTCTGTTCAATCCGCGACCATCGTCACGAATTTCTACAAAAATATTATTACCGCTCTGAAATGCATTCAAGAGCAGTGTTGCCCTTGCATCTTTTCCGGCCGCAACCCTGTCCTCAGGGGCTTCGATACCATGATCGAGAGCATTACGAACCAGGTGAAGAAGAGGATCATTCAGAGCATCAATAATATTCTTATCAAGCTCCGTCTCCTCTCCCTGAAACTTCAGATCAACTTCCTTGCCCAGTTCAAGAGCCAGATCGCGAACAGGGCGTGTGAAGCGCTGGAATACAAGTTCAACAGGAATCATTCTGGTCTTCATAATTCCTGACTGAAGATCTCGTGCAATACGCGCCGCCTGATCAATCTTCGTTTTTAGTTCCCCGAGCATTCCGGCATCGCCATATTCATCATGGAGATCTTCGTATATTTTCAACAAACCTGAGTTTGTAATTACAAGCTCTCCAACGCTATTAAGCAGGTAATCGATCTTCTCAGAAGAAACTTTAATATTTTTAGTTTTTACATGGGTCTCTTCTGTCGAAATACCTTCACGCTTTTTTTGTCCACTGCTTGTGCCAGCTCGATTAACATTGCCATGTTCGAGAATTCTAACTTCATCGACACTGTCAACCTGACAGATTTCGGAGAGATCCTCCCGGCTTCTGTCACCAAAATAAATAAAACGAAACTGGGAATACTGCCTCTCCCCATCTTCCAGTTTACTCTCCACCGGTTCGGTTCGGTAAAGATTGCCCGCTTTTTTTAGAAGTTGAACGAGGAGCAGCAGACGCATGTTCTTCATCGGAGCGTCTGAGTCCAGATGAACAATTCCATCAAAGATTTTCTTCCCGCCGGCAGCAACGGCAAGTTCCCTCTCTTCATCGGGGCGAAGAGATAGCGGTGTCAAAATACCGGACGCCACAGGAGTTTCCTTCTCTTTTACTGCTGGTGGTCTGGCTTTAAATGTTTTACCGGCCGATTTCTCCTCTTCTAATAAAATATCCTCATTAACCTGCGAAACAGGTTTAGAAGATGCTTCAACAGATGCAGACTTCGCTTTAGCAGGCGCTTTTACGGGAGCATCTCCACCATGTTCGGCACCGTAAGCAAGAAGGGATTCAATAAGATCAGAAAAATTATCTTCAGGCATTCTCCCTTCAGAAACCTGAGCAACTGCAACTTTAATTCGATCCAGACATTGAAAGAAGAGATTCACAAGACCGGTGGTAACAGTAACTTTCTCATCTTTTACCTGCTGCAGCAGGTCTTCCATCTTATGTGCGAGATTGGAGAGATCTTCCAGTCCCACAAAAGCTGCAGACGATTTAAGGGTATGCGCTGTTCGAAAAATCTCATTTATGATCTCTTTATCATAGCCTTCCCGCTCCAGATTCAAAAGATTCTGATTCAGTTCTTCTATCTGTTCACTGGCTTCATCCAGGAACAAATCAGTATATCTATCAAAATTCTCCGACATAACAACCCCGTCTCAACTCGCCTGATTTATTTAAGGCGTATAAGTCCTGTATTTCATTTGCTGCCAGTTCTGGCCGGCAGATCCATATAATTACACATGTCCGGCTTCAAGCTGGCCGGCCCTGGATATTGGTACCTGAAAGAGAATACTCAGGTTCAAAATAAGGAATAATCGGCTTTCAGATCGGCCGACACCTTTTACATACTGGTTTGACAGCCCGCGAATCTCCGTGCCCTCGATCTCATCTATGCCAATTCGAGCAACTTCCATAACCCGGTCTACGAGAAGTCCCATAAACTTTCCCTGGTATGCACAAACCACAATTCGGCTGGAGGGAG
>JBNKQE010000098.1:0-13757 GCA_050295715.1 Leptospirales bacterium | reverse complement strand
GAAGATCTTCTGGAAATGCAGGAGAATGGGTGTGCAGATTCGATTCGGCAGGCTGTTTCTGTCGGGACAGGTGTGATGGGAATTTGCGGAGGCTATCAAATGCTCGGTGAATCTATACACGATCCGCAGGAGATTGAGAGTTCGATAAAGACCGCCAGGGGACTGGGCCTGCTTCCTGTCGAAACAACTCTTGAATCACCCAAAGTAACGCGGCAGGTTGCATTTATTCCAATTTCCAGAAGTGATAGTGTTGAGATAGATGCATCCGTGAGCGGAAAAGGTTATGAGATACATATGGGGAGAACTCAATTCAATGAAGATGTAACTCCGCTATTTAAAATCAAATCATTGTATCATACTACTGACAATATGGAAAATTCTGTAAATGATCAGGGTGGATCGAATCAGGTGGATGGAATTATTAAGAATCGGATAGTTGGAACCTATATTCATGGTTGCCTTGATAATCCTGTAATTGCATCTTATATACTGAACAAACTTCTTGAAAGGGAAATTTATATTTCAGGCGAATCATTGTATAAATTACGTGACAGCTCCTATGACCGTCTTGCTGAACATCTGCGCAAATATATTAATATTGATAAGATTTATAATGATCTTGCCAAGTAATAAAGACCAGAATTAGTATTAACTATTGTATATAAATTGGAGTCGTATGTTAAAAGGACATGGAGATGACATACACAATTTTTCCGGGAAGATACGGCTGAATTTTAGTTCCAATGTTTGGCATGGTGGTCCCTCCGGAGATTTGCTCCAATACCTTCAATCGAATATTGTCAATATTGGACACTATCCTGAACCGGAAGCTGACTCATTAAAAAACGAACTTGCGAAATATCATCGTGTTGCTTCCGAATTTATACAGGTTACTTCGGGGGCCACAGAAGCGATACATTTGATAGGGCAGGCATTTCCCGGAGGAAGAGCGCTGATTATAACTCCAACATTTTCTGAATACGAAGATGCCTGTATTGCCAGTGGAATGGAATTGCGATACCTTAACTGGCCAGGATATGATGCAGTATTTCCTTATAATGAATACAACAGAAATTCAACAGTAGAATGCTCGCAAGCGGATAAACTTTCACTCTGGTTACTTTCATTGCGAAACAGAATTAAATCTGACAGACCGGATATTGTTTTTATATGTAATCCGAATAACCCCGGTGGTGAATATATTCACCCTTCTGATATGAGGTCGATCATCTCTGATTTCCCCGGTATTCACTTTGTTATTGATGAAGCCTATCTTGGTTTTCTTGAAAATGATAAAAGTGTATTCGATCCCGAACAATTGCTTTCAGGCCTTATCGTCATTAAATCCCTGACAAAAACATTTGCTATTCCTGGTATTCGCCTCGGGTTTCTTATCGGGAATCCGGAAATACTGAATAAGATTCAGTCCAGACGAATTCCATGGTCGGTAAGTGCGCCTGCTGTAGCGGCCGGACAATGGATTGTTCGAAATGGTATGCTTCCGGAGTTTGATAAAAATATTCTTTTTAAGCAGAGTCGTATGTTTGAAGAGGCTGTGGATTGTATTGAAGGATTTGCAGTAAGAAAATCCTTAACACATTATTTTCTTGTGAGACTTTATTCTCCGGATTCTAAAGTGTTGAAACAGCATCTTGTGGAAAATAATGGAATATTGATTCGAGATGCATCAAATTTTCGAGGACTTGATGAGCACTGGATCCGGCTGGCCACAAGGAATCCGAGTGACAATGATACTCTAGTAGGGGTATTGCACTCCTGGAGCAAGGAGCGGGCATACTATGATGACTGATATCTCTATTGCTTCGATATTAAATAACTATGGTATTTTTAATATCTCATATGATTATCTTTTCTTTATAATAACGTTGCTCTCAGGAATTTTTCTGGATCGCCTTTGGGGGGACCCGGAATTATCCATTCACCCTGTTCGATTGATTGGCCGTCAGGTTTCTACTCTTGAAAAACACCTGAACCATGGAAATTTCACTCAAAGATTGAGAAATGGATTTTTTACTGTTTTTATTGTAGTTATAACAGTCGGTGTCGGATTTACTGTAATTGCAGAAGCTGATAATATATTACATCATTTGGCAGGTTCATTTTTCAGTAAGGGATATAACTATATAATAAATATATTGCCGTATTTACTTTACACGTCAATTATTTTTCTATTTATTGCATCGGAAGGTCTGATTCGCGAAGGAATGTTTGTTTTTTATCGCCCCTGGGAATCTATTGAAGAAGGACGCCGTCGACTCTCCCGAATCGTCGGCAGGGATACATCCGGACTGGATGGGGCAGGGATCAATCGTGCTGTTCTAGAAACCATGTCTGAGAATCTGAGTGATGGAGTTATAGCCCCGCTGTTTTATCTGGTACTGGGAGGAATCCCTCTTATGGCAATCTATAAAGCAATTAATACAATGGATTCAATGATTGGCTACAGAAATGATCGTTTTGAATATTTCGGGAGGGCCGCCGCAAGGCTGGATGATTTAGCCAACTATATCCCTTCACGAATTACAGCAGTATTAATGGTCATTGTATCCGGAAAATATTCAGTTTTTGCTATTATACAAAAGTATGCGCGGCTTCATGAGAGTCCCAATGCAGGTTATCCGGAATCGGCTCTTGCGGGAATTCTGGGAATTCGTCTGGGAGGTCCTGCCGTGTATCATGGTTATGAAAAACGGAAGGCATGGCTTGGTACACAGGAGAGGGAACCTGCCGTTGAAGATTTATATAAAACTGTTATAATTAACCGGAGATCTCTTTACTTATTTACCTTTTTAATTCTGATTGTAAGATATGTGATTGGTATGTTATCCGGTGGAGTAAATTAATATGATATATCTTGTTCTGGGTGGCAGGAGATCCGGTAAGAGTTCTTATGCTGAAAAACTGGCTCTCGGGCTGTCTTCTTCCCCTGTATATCTGGCTACATCGCGCATATGGGATGAGGATCATAGACGAAGAGTGGATGAACATAAAAAATGCAGAGACAGTCATTGGTTCACAATTGAAGAAGAAGTCAGAATTGATTTACTCGAACACCTTTCTAACAGAACTGTTCTTCTGGAAGATATCTCATTATGGCTTACAAATATATTTATGGACTGCCGGGAGGATCAGAATTGCGCATTAAAAAACTCGCGGGAGATACTCGAAAGATTTATATGTATTCCAGAAAATCTTGTTATCGTATCGAGTGAGGTAGGTCTCGGGATTCACCCTGAAACGAAAACCGGTCGTGATTTTGCAGATATACTGGGCTTAGTAAATCAGGATCTGTCAAAAAAATCCGACAAGGTTGATCTTGTGGTTGCAGGGATACCTGTTGCCGTTAAAAGAACTTAAGATTTTGAACTTTAGTATGACTTTTCCCGGAACATATTATCAGGTTATAATGATCGAGACGAATATGTTTATTATTCCTGAAAATCTATGATGAGGCGATATTGAATGAGCATTTATACAAGGACCGGCGATGAGGGTGAGACGTCACTTGCAGGAGGAGTCCGTGTAAATAAGGATGACCTTCGCATTGAATGTATGGGCGAGATGGATGAAACCAACTCTTTGATAGGCCTTTTACGAACAAGACTTGAAACTGAACACCCGTGGCAGATGAAATTACGTGATATACAAAGAGATTTTATGAAGTTAATGGGTATAATTGCCCGTCCTGATACGGGAGATATTCTTCCTGAATCCAGCCGTGTAAGGCAATCTGTTGCATCATTTGAATCATGGATGGATTCAATGGAAAAGCAAATGGGAGCATCCAGATATTTTTTATTGCCAGGCGGGACTGAAGTCGCATCGCTCTGTCATGTAATCCGTACGAAGGTGCGAACTGTGGAGAGGAGGCTTGTGAGTTTGCGAAACTCATCAGTATTTCCTGTGGAAATCATCTCTTACATAAATCGATTGTCCGATCTATTTTTTGTTATGGCAAGGTATGATATATATAAAACTGGCGGCGGCGAAGAAAAGTGGAAAATGTTTCGACATCGGGATAGTGAGCCTGAAAATTAAAATTCTGAAAATCCTCCGTTATTCGCGGTCCTTGTATTGACTGGATTTTCAAGCTCGATGATATTTAATCGAAAACAGAAGGGGGATTTGAGAATAATTCGGGTTTAGAATGCTGTAATAGTAATCCAGTAAGTTTTTGTAAGTTTATTTTCCTATGGCAATCATCCCTCTGGCTGGATAAACGGTCCGGTAATTTTGAGTTAAAAAAGCGACAGGTATTGTTCGAACTCTTCCATTGCAGTCTGTATGTGAAACCTCAAAATGTAAATGTGCACCGGTCACAGTACCTGTTCCACCGGAGTAGCCAATCAGATCGCCTGTATGAACTGTTTGGTCTGGCTTTACCAGAACACCATCTGTCATGAGATGCAGATACCTTGCTATAGTATTATCTGAATGACGAATCAAGATATAATTTGTTTCACTCTCAAAGTATGGTGAAATTCCTCCGTATCTACCATCCTTTTTTATATTTATTACGACTCCATCGCGTGCTGCAAGGACAGGAGTTCCTGCAGGCATTGCAAAATCCACTGCATACTTATTTTGATGGACATTTTTTCCAAAAGGTCCTGCGGAAATCAAATGCTGCTCTCCAGATTGGAATGGAAAGCGATATGTGAAATACCGATCAATACGTGATTTGCATGAATTGAATTGCCTGCGATCGAATAGTTTGTTTTTTGATTCTATCCTCTCAATATGGTATAATGATACTCGATGGAGATTATTCTCTTTAAAATATTTATTCGGTCTGTATATTGTGTGACGAATCCATGTTAGTGCTATCCTGTGTAAATTTCCACCTGGTGAAGAAAGAATGATACTGTTGTTGATCCGTGATTTATGTGATATGATGGGGAGATTTGCCGATTGTAACTGTCTGTAAGGGACGTGTGTAATAATTAGAATAACTGGAGTAATAATGATACTGTATAAAAATGCTCTCATTTAGACCACCATCTCATGGTTTTATAACATAATAAATGCCATATATGAAAATAATTATAAAAAAAGTAGTATAAAAAGGAAAGGTCGGCAATGTAAATAAATCGAATAATGTAAAAAAAATATAATAGTGGCGGAGCTTTTTTTTATTTTTATAAGGCGTGCCTGGAGAGGATGTATGTATTATGAAAAAAATTCAAACAAATATGATTGGGAGTGAGCAGCTGTGGTGGTGTGAATTATTAATATATTAAAATCCGGTATGCGTTAAATATAACGAATTTATTGGTTTTTACTGCGGAATCAGCGGTATGTTTTAGTTCTACATGTGGTTATAGTCTATGTTTGGAGTATCCTTGTTATCGTTCTGTGCCTTGAGTCGAGTAATATCGAGCAAAAGGTCAGTGGATTCCATACTATCTTCCCTGAATCTGGATTAGTTCCACCATTTTCCAGAGAGATCACACCCATATCAACAAGCATCAGAAAAACAAAAATGTAACAACGGGAAAAACCGGTAGCATTCGAAATGGTCGAAAGACGAGCCCAGTCCCTCTCATCAGGATAAAAATTAACCCGACGAAGATCCTGACCCTCGGCCTGATATACCTTCTTCCACTTCGGCGCCTTAAGAAAACTCAACTTATGGTGCAGCAGAGGATCGTCCAGCAAACGCTGCAAATAAAAAGAGAGAGGAAGATTCCTCACCTTCCTGTATCTACTGAAAAACCGTTCGTGGTATGAGCCTGGAATCAACAGGGTCGAACGGGAGCTTGAGAAGGATTCACCAATCTCTCGAATTTGTTCTTTCATACAAAAACATTGTATAGAAAGCTTAGAAATTCCCGGATAATCCAAAAAATAATCACCAGTCAAAGAGGATTGCACTTCCTCCGCGCCACTCAACTTCGCGCATGGCCGAATACTCAAGTTAAATCCTGATCATCAGACTGATAAGTTACGCAGATTATAGAGCAAATACGAAGCTAATTACACTGTCTTCTGGCAAGAAAAAACAGGCAATTATACAAAATGGATATGCTCCTGTAGCGGGAATACACTCACCCACAACTATTTCTCCGATAGTCTGCGGACGAAATTCATTTTGGTGTATTTTAAGGTTATTTCAAGATCTCTGTATACCTGTAAGAATTGTAAGATAATCTGAAATTGTGAGTAAAATCAAAAGCGAATAAATTCAAACCGGCTCCAGCATGTTCTCCATGACCTTGCGGCTTTTCGCTCCAATCTCGACTTTTGTTATCTTTCCGTTATCGACAAGAATCAAACTGGGCGTTCCCATTATACTGAATTCGCGTGCCAGATGAAAGAACATATCGGTATTTATTTTGACTACTGGCTTACCCTCTTTGTGCAACTCATCAACAACCGGAGTCATGGCTTTACAGGCATGGCAACTGCTTCGAAAAAAATACAGGAGATGTTTCCCATCTTGCAACCGGACTCCGGTCTCTCTGTGAATATCGGGGGCATCCTGTCCCTGCACCTGCTTGAACTTTCGCACAGCTCTGTATTGCATTAATCCGAATAAAACGAGAGCCACAATGACCGCGATCCCGACTCCTGTATCCAAACTGAGATCCATATATTACTCCTGACGATTTTTCAACAGAGAAACAGAAAGACTTTTATTATTCTATAACTTCTAAATGTTCTCTGTGCATTAGAAAACCACGAACACTATTTGGTTTCTATTTTTTCACTGTAAAATCTGCAGACCCGTTCTATTTCTCGTATATTGTGCTAACAACATGCCACCCAATCTATCGCATTCATTTCTGCAGGGTGTTATTAATTGAGACTGATGAACCGTTTATTGAGGTCTATCGGATAAGTCTGTAAAGGGATTTTTCTTTATTTGATGGGCTTTACGAACCAAACGGTTATTGACCCGTATCCATTTACGGAATATGGAGACTTTCTGCTCATGGGAGATATAGTAGCCTTCTTCTGCCTGTTTTTTTGCATTGCGCGTGGCTATGGCAAGACCCACAGCAACGGCCACTGAGATATTCATGCTCTCCACAAAACCATCCATGGGAATCCGGAATACCTTATCGGCCATATCCACCAGCTCCGGAGAGACTCCATCATGCTCATTCCCGAAGACAAGAACGGAGGGTTTTGATAGATCCAGATCATCTATGGAGACATCATCATCTCTCAGATGACTTACATAAATCCCGTATCCCTGATTCTTGAGATCACTGGCAGCAGTGACCGGGTCTTTGTAAGTTTTTAGTGAGAGCCACTTTTCAGTTCCACGTGTGACCCCTTTAGTCGGAGAAAACTTACGCCCTCCCTCGATAAAGGAGACATTTTGAATCCCCATAGCATCACAGCTTCGAAGTACAGCGGACTGATTGTAGTGGTCATCCACTCTATCGAGAAAAACTGATAGATGTCTGGTTCTGCGGTCCAGCACCTCTCTCATACGGATGAGCCTTGCTGGAGTCATCAGTTTTACCAAACTCAAATCCTCGGGAATGATAAGTCCTTCATGAAGCAGCTCAGTAATCACTGCATCTATTGGTTCGATATGATCCGTATCAGGCATGAAAAGTCATTCTTCTATTAATAGCTTAATATTTAATATTGTTCTATAAATCTGCCGATTTGGCGGGAAAATGTCAGTTTATATCTGGATCTAGAAGGTCAGAGTCAAGGAAGAAATGGTCAAATTTACCGAAATGAAAAAGGAATTGCATCTTGCTAAACTTCGGTCAGCCTGGTCGGAAAGATAGTCCCCCCGGGGAATATATGGAGAGATAGTATAATGAAAAGACGTGTTGTGGTTACAGGATTGGGTGTTATTGCACCAAATGGTCACGGATTAGTGGAGTATGAAGAGGCTCTGCGCAACGGAAAAAGTGGCATCCGATTTGTAGAGAAAATGAAAGAGGCCAACTTTGCCTGTACTGTGGGTGGAATTCCTGAAAATTGGGAGAAAAAAGGGGAAGAGTATTTCTCCGGAGATAGACTCCTTGCCATGAACGAGCTTCTGATTTATACGGGGATAGCCGCCATTGATGCCTGGAAAGATGCAGGTCTGGAAGTTCCCGACCCCGCTTCCGATCACGTTTTCTGGGACACCGGAGCAATACTCGGAATCGGTCAGTCCGACACCGATACAATTCGCAATATTTCAAATAAAATCGATGCTGGCAAGGTCCGTCGTCTGGGATCTACAACCGTAGAGCAGACAATGACAAGTGCTCCTACGGCTCGCGTCAGTGAACTGCTGGCCCTGGGCGGTCAGGCTACAACCGTTTCCAGTGCATGCACTACAGGAACCGATGCCATTCTAACAGCGGCTCGCATGATCATGTTCGGCCTTGCTGACCGTATGGTTGCTGGCGGTGCTGATACCTCCTCCACAATCAACTGGGGGGGATTTGACGCCATGAAGGTTCTTAACAAAAACTTCAACGATACTCCCGAAAAAGCCTCTCGTCCAATGAGCGCTACAGCCGCAGGTTTTATCCCCGGATCCGGAGCCGGTATTTTGATCCTGGAAGATCTTGAGACAGCTCAGAAGCGTGGAGCACGCATTTACGCAGAACTTCTGGGCGGACATCTCAATGGCGGCGGTCACAGAATGGGCGGAAGTATGACCCTTCCCAACCCTACAGGTGTCCAGCGAGCCGTTCAGGAATCCCTGAAAGATGCAGGAATCACTGCCTCTCAGGTTGACGCAATAAACGGACACCTCACAGGAACCATGGCTGACCCTCTCGAAATCAAGAACTGGACTAAAGCCCTGGGTGTTACTCCGGAGACTTTCCCCTATATCAACTCAACCAAGTCGCTTATCGGACACTGCCTGGGCGGCGCCGGTGGAGTGGAAGGTGTGGCAGCGATTCTCCAGCTACACAAAGGATTTATCCACGGCTCTATCAACTGCGAAGATCTGCATCCCGAGATCCAACCTTACGAAAAAAGCATCGTGCGTAAGACAATCGATAAGGATATCAAGATTCTTGCAAAGTCGAGCTTCGGTTTTGGCGATGTGAACGGAATCACAATCTGGAAGAAGTGGGAAGACTGATTCTCGCTTCACCAATGTTATACCTTTATTGAGTAAGAGATAGTGGCGGAAGGAAACTTCCGCCTGCTCCCTGCAATATCTCTTCATAGACCTATGCAGAGATTCGCTTCAAAATCCTCTTGCGTTCAGATAGCTCGAAATATTGACATATGGAAACTTCTGCCTGCTGGACAGGGAGGAGCACCTGAATCCATAGATAACACTTAACTTTAGTTCCTGGCTGATTAGATAAGAGAATGGTGACTATTGTTATTTTTCCCGACGATTTGCAGAAATCAGTTTGAAATCCATTCTTCCGGTCTGATTTATATTTATTGACTCAGAAAGAATGTCCGGCTTTTCTACATTTTATCGTCTGTCTATGAAGCTCCGTTTCTTTAAAATCATACCACTTCTATTGCTTGCTTCGTGTACAGCACCTATACGGCTTCACTTTGTTACTAAAAATATCGAAATTCGATCTCCCGCCTTTCTTCGAACCATGTCCGGCATTTCGGCCATGCCGATCCTGTCAGGAAATCGAATCCGCGAAATCAACACAGGTCACGAAAGTTTCGAGTTTCTTTACAGGTTGATCGAGAATGCTAAAAAAAGCATCAATATTGAGATTTATATCTATAATGACGATGAAGTTGGAAGGTATATCACAAAGCTACTAACCGAAAAAGTCAGCCAGGGTGTTAGTGTGAACCTTCTCGTGGATGGCATGGGCGGAAGGGAGATGGGAGACGAACTGGTTGAAATTCTGTCGGAAAGCGGTGTGAATATACAGTTTCATAATCCGATAGGATTCACAGAACTTAATTCAATCAATCAGAGGACTCATCGCAAATTGATCATTATTGATGGGGTCATCGGTATGACCGGAGGGTTTGGTTTTTCTCAGTCATGGGATACAATGGGTGATGAAAAGGAACGTTTCCGTGATTTCCAGGTTGTGGTTGAAGGTCCGGTTGTTGCACAAATGCAATCCATCTTTTTACAAAACTGGCTTGAAAAGACAGGTCAACTTCTTATCGGTGACGATTACTTTCCTCATTTAGAACAGGCAGGAAATACGAAAAGCAGGATGATCCATAGCTCGCCGTACAGGGGAAGCTCAAGTGTACAACACGTTTACCTGTTTTCGCTAAATTCCTCAAGGGATTACTTCTGGATGGAAAATTCCTACTTTATTCCGGACCGCATATCTTTGAAAAGCCTGACCGATGCTGCAAAGCGAGGAGTGGATGTGCGGTTGATTCTGGCTTCTCCTGAAACTTCCGATGTTGAGGTCACGGTTCATGCGGGACGAAATTATTATAAGAAGCTTCTGAAAGCCGGAGTTCATATCTGCGAATACAAAAAACAGATCCTTCATTCAAAATTTGCCGTTGCAGATGACATGTGGTCTACCGTCGGTTCAACGAATTTTGACAATCGCAGCTTCAAGTTAAATATGGAAGCGAACTTGAATGTTTACGATCGGAGTTTCGCTCTCCGTTTGAAAAATATTTTCCAATCTGACCTGAACGACTGCAATGCAATCAACCTGGAAAGCTTCGAAAAGCGTACAATCTGGGAACATTTCAAAGAATACATCTCAGGTCACTTTGAATCTTTAATGTGAATTTTGTCTGGAAAATTAGAGTTGCCGGCCTGACAATGCTGCAACCGGTTTATCAACGGATCTAAATCAACCAGGTATTGTCTGCAGGATTGCGCAGTGGAAGTTTCGTATGGAAATGTTTGAAAATATAGTCGCAGAGATTCAAGGAATCGGAGTCTCCGCGGTGAAAAAAACTTTTCTTCTCTCCCAATGATTGTTGCCACACAGACAAAAGACTGTGTTCTGATTCGATTTTTGTTGGTCAAACTGACAAATTCTTACAATGTAGGAACTATATCTTCTTGACTGCTGTGTCCAATATCTTTATTCTTTTTTTATTGAGGCTATACGGATTCCGGAATTTCGTTGTTCGGCCTTTTAGTGGGCCAGAATTCCACTTCCAATTTTTTTAATCCTATGATTATGTATTATCTTATTCAAGAAACTGTTATCTCTCCCATTTTTAGACTTTCTTCTTCTCGGACGATCCTCTTTACCGATTGCTATGCTACCTATCCTGAAACAATACAAGAAATTTAGTTCTGGTTCAGAGCAAGCCTCCTGAATCAGGAAGAATCCGCAGGATTATAACTCAATGGAACCATCTTTTACCGATATTTTAAAAATCGTCCCCGGAGTGTTCTTTACCTTTCGAATAGGGGAAAACCGGTCTGTCATTTTCTCCTTCGTTTCCGAGAATGCCACTGAAATCATTGGACTTTCGCCACGAACCATGATGGAGAATGCCGAAGTTTTTCTGGAACGAATCCATGCGGAGGATATCAATCGGTTTTTCTCATTATCAGAGGATTCGGCAAAAACACAAATCCCGGTGCATATGGAATTTCGATTTCGTTCGATCTCGGAAAAAGAGATCCAAATGGAGTGGTATGCCTCTCCCTTCCTCATCAATGAGGAGGTCTACTGGAACGTATATCTGCAGGGAATTCCAGGGGATCAGGAATTCCAGAAGGCTCTGAAAAAACAGAATCAGGATTTCCTGAACCTGGCAGAAGGGTCCCCCGACTCGATCATTCGATACGATTTGGAAGGTCGAATCCTTTTTCTGAACAGCAAACTCATAGGTGACCTGGGCCTCATTGCTGAAGATGTCATCGGTAAACTCCCCATCGATATCTGGCCGGATGGACGCTTCGCCAATATCGATAACGCCGTAAAGAAAGCCATTGCAGAAGGGAAGAAAAGCACTATAGAGTTCTGGGATGCGATCCAGACTCCCGATGCGCACTGCCACCAGATTCATGTTGTACCGGAGCACAATCACGCGGGCGAGATTTCGGGCGCCCTCGCATTCGGGCGGGATATTACCGAGTTGAAACGCTACGGACAGTTTCTGAGCACCCTGATCAACGCCCTTCCCGACCTGGTCTGGATGAAGGATGAAGAGGGCGTTTACCTGATGTGCAACACCCGGTTTGAACGATTTTTCGGAACGAAACAGGAAGAAATCATAGGAAAAACGGATTATGATTTTGTCGGTCGGGAGCTTGCCGACTTCTTTCGGGAACACGATCGCATGGCCCTGGAGGCAGACAAACCCACTGTAAACGAGGAGTGGGTGAAATTCGCCGATGATGGTCACAGTGAACTTCTGGAAACGACAAAAACTCGGATACGAGATACTATCGGGCAGGTAATCGGCGTCCTCGGAATTGGCCACGACATTACAGAACGCAAGCGAAACGAAGAACAGCTTCGCATGGCAGCCAGTGTATTTCAGGCAGCGCGGGAAGGAATCACCATAACCGATCCAAAGGGTATTATTCTGGACATCAATCCCGCTTTCACCCGTATCAGCGGATTTGAACGGGAGGAAGCACTGGGTCAGCGTCCAAACATTCTCGCGTCGGGGAAGCACGATCAGGTTTTCTATCGGAAAATGTGGTCGAGTCTCTTGAACGAGGGAACATGGAGCGGCGAAATCATCAACCGTCGCAAAAGTGGTGAGCAATATACCGAACAACTGAATATCGTCTCCGTACTTGACAAATCAGAGAAGATTAAATACTACGTTGGTATTTTTTCTGACATAAGCCAGCTCAAAGAACATGAACAGCGGCTGGAACACATCGCCCATCACGACTCCCTTACAGGTCTTCCCAACAGGCTGCTTCTGACGGATCGGATGTCGCAAGCCATCGCACGAGCTCGACGTTCCAACAAAATGCTTGCCATTCTTTACCTGGACCTTGATGGATTCAAGCCGATCAACGACAATCATGGCCACGAATTTGGCGATCACGTTCTCGTGGAAATTTCCGCAAGACTATCGAACAGCCTTCGCGAAAGCGACACAGTGGCCCGCATCGGAGGCGACGAATTCATTGTCCTTCTAGGAGAAATCTCAGACGTGGGGGAATGCGAATATACAACTCATCGCCTCCTGGAAGCGATTTCCCGGCCAATGTACATGGATGGATACACCCTCTCTTTTACGGCATCCATCGGCATCAGTCTATTTCCATACGATGAACGGGAGGACGCCGACATTTTGCTTCGTTATGCTGATCAGGCAATGTATTTCGCCAAAGCAACAGGTCGAAATCAATACGTCTTTTACGACTCCTACGCGCGAGACTTCTCGAAAAACTACAACCAGACAATTCATGAATTGCGACAGGCTCTGAATTTGAATCAGATTCTTGTCTATTTCCAGCCGATTGTCGAGTTGAATACCGGTAAGGTTGTTAAAGCCGAAGCCCTGGTGCGCTGGGATCATCCTGTTCGAGGATTGGTGCTTCCCTCCGAATTCATTGAAGTCGCCGAAAATGGGGGGTTGATTCACGAAATCGGAAACCTGGTATTCGAAGAGGCCATCCGCGTTGCCACTGACTGGAACAGACTTGAGCAAGGAAAACGGATCAGTGTTAACCGATCCCCCCGCCAGTTTGTAAACCGGAGTGGTTCTCTGTCCTGGGTTGACTATTTGAAAGATCGGAAGATTCCCGGCGAAATGCTCGCCATTGAAATCACCGAAGGACTTCTGCTTGATGACCGCCCTGAAGTCCTGGAGCAACTCAATCAATTTCGTGATATGGGAATTGCAATTTCCCTTGATGATTTTGGCACGGG
>JBNKQE010000097.1:0-13765 GCA_050295715.1 Leptospirales bacterium | reverse complement strand
ATCAGCAATGCTTAAATCCGCGTCAGGCACAAGAAGATCTTCATCGAGTTCAAGAAGATTCCCCAGACCACTGCATGTATCGCAGGCACCCTGAGGCGAATTGAATGAAAAACTCTGAGGTGTCAGTTCGGGCAGTGATATATTACAGTGCACGCACGTCAGGTGTCTTGAAAAGATGTGATCCTTATCGCCTTCAAGAACCAGAACTGTACCCTGTCCTTGATCCAGAGCAGTCTCCACGGAACCGGCCAGTCTCGATTCTATGCCTTCTCGAATGACAAGTCTATCAACGATCAGATCAATATTATGTTTTTTCTTCTTATCAATTTCAATTTCTTCAGATAGATCTATGACTTTACCATCCACACGCATACGAACGAATCCATTTTTGCGTGCATTCTCAAATAAATCTTTATGCTCCCCTTTTTTCCCCTGTATAAGGGGGGCCATAATTTGTATTTTTGATCCTTCAGAAAAAGCTCCCACACGATCCACAATCTGATCTATACCCACAGCGCTGACAGGCCTTCCACACTTATGGCAGTGAGGTTCCCCCGCCCGTGCAAATAGAAGTCTTAAATAGTCATATATCTCTGTAACAGTCCCGACAGTTGATCTCGGATTTCGGTGAGTTGTTTTTTGCTCGATAGATATTGCGGGACTCAGACCTTCGATGAGATCGACATCCGGTTTATCCATCTGCCCAAGGAATTGCCGTGCATAAGCGGACAGGGATTCCACATATCGCCTTTGACCCTCTGCATAGATTGTATCGAAAGCTAGCGAAGATTTTCCCGAACCGGATACACCGGTGATAACAACCAGTTCATTGCGTGGAATGGATACTGAAATATTTTTAAGATTGTGCTCACGTGCACCCTGGACACGCAACTCCTCCATAGCCCTGTAACGGCTACCGGAAGATTCTCCGGATTGAGCGTTTGATTTTGCGGTTCCTTTTTTTGCCATAAGAACTAACCCGAACTACAATTGAGGATATCAGGATAAATTGACAGCCTCAACTGTTATTTTAATAAAGCCATCGCAGTCCGGAGGCTTGCCTGGGTCCTTGCCCCTGCAATCACCGAAATTACTGCTTTGAACGATTACGCTTTTTGTTTAATACAGAAGTAAATATTCTCATCTGTTCAATATTTAAAACAACGGACCCGCCAATATAGAGAAATCCCGTCCCTGCTACGCCGAGGAGTGTCATAACAAGTCCACTGTATCGCGGCAATAGTCTCAATGATGATCCGGTCAGAATACCCGAAAGGAGTTCTTTTACCAGATCCGAACCGGAGAACCGGAGCAGGGCCAGAAAGCTGGATATAAGAATCCACAGAATAAGCATTCTAACTACCAGGTTAAAGAACCTTTTCCAGGGGATCTCGCCCACTCGTTTTCTCAAACTATAAAGCAACAGGCTGCTGTTCAACAATGCCGTAAGAGCTGAACTCAGTGCAATCCCACCCTGATACAGAAACTGTACGAGCACCAGATTCAATAGAAAATTTATGATTACGACACCCATTAAAATCCTTACGGGAGTTTTTGTATCCTGGTAAGCGTAAAAGCTTGATGTAAGGATTTTATTCATACTGTAAAAGGGGACGCCCAGAACAAAAAACTGAAGCGCTATCCACGTTTCTCCTGTTGACTTCAGGCTCCAGGCTCCGCCAAAAAATAGAAGGTTCAGAATATCAGGTCCGAGAAAAAACAATCCAATTCCGGCTGGAACTGTTAGAAATAGAGAAAATGCAAGGGCGGCTACAAGCTCCTCACCATTTTTTTCGTGATTGTCATTTCGAATTGCCTCTACAAGAGCCGGTAAAATCGCTGTTGAAAGAGCAACCCCGATCACACCGGTTGGCAACTGAATCAAACGATGAGCGTATCGCAAAGCAGGAATAGCCCCGATCTGTTCCGGAATGAAGTAGGAAGCGATGGCAATATCAGTCATCTGGTTGATTTGAAAAAGACTTGCTCCGAGAATAGCCGGAGCCATAAGCATAAATATTTTTTTTAGAGCCGGATCATTTATGCGAAATGTAATACCGGGCCACCATCCCCTGTATTTAAGAAAAAATACCTGTGATAAAAATTGAATCAATCCGCCGAAAACAACAAACCAGGCGAGAATCATTGCATTCTTTTCACTCTTGAAATCTGAAATAGAGAGCAATACGAATCCGCTAATAAAGACAAGATTTAGAAGAATCGGTGAAATAGCCGGAATGACAAATTCATTTTTCGTATTGGCAATGCCGCTCAGTATTGCTGTGAGACTTGCGGTCATTATGAACACAAACATAATTCGCGCAAGAGCTATCATAAGAGCAGCCTCATCCCGCGATTTATCCGTATAAAGAGGCAGCAGATAAGGAAATGTCAAAATACCAATCACAACCAGAAATCCGACAAACAAGAGAAGAAAACCCAGTACAACTGCTGCCCGTTTTTTTGCAGCCTCCTCCGATTCTTTTAGAGCTTCGGAGTAGATTGGAATAAATGCCTGTGACATGATCCCTTCAGCCAGAAGATTTCTCAGCATATTGGGAAGCATATAGGCGACTTCCCAGGCAGTGGCAATTGCCCCCGTTCCAAAAAAAACGGCCTGAAAGTGATCTCTAACCAGTCCCAGAATTCTGGAGATGATTGTCATAAGTGAAAGTTTTAATGAATTGCGTGCAGCTCGACTCACAGGGCCAGAGTCCCAGGATAGGTTCAGGAAGATAACTCTTTTTCAGAATCTGACAGATGCTTTTTTTCTATCATTGAGAGGTAAATGAATCCATTATGCAACCTCTCTAACAGGATACATGCACAACTTAAAACCTTCACTTACCGGTGCAGAGCTGCGGTTAATCGTTGAGAGGCTAACTCTAAATAATACAGGAAAAGGGTCCGGAATTGGATAAGTCACAGCTTCTCAAAATAAGTGACACTCCCGTCTCCTTTCATTCGAAAGCGTATTGCGCATTCAGAACACATGTGTTCGCCAACATAGTAGACTTTCAAGTTAACACCACACTGTTCACATCGAATAACACGAAATGCAGTTCCCGTTTTATCCTCGTATTGCAGAGGTTCACTGCTCCTGGTTTTATCCAGCGGATTTTCACCGGACAAATCATCCCGCGATTCGGCAAACAATTCATTTTGATTTCTCATAGAATCAATCAGTTGACCGGTTTTTGTTGCGAGAGGTGGTTCAGCCATACGTCGCTCTTTCATCAAGGGACTCTCAGTGCCGGGAGAATCCAGAGGCCCATCTTTTACAAAGGCGTGCTCATAATGATCCTCCATTCCAGAATCCGGTCCGCTCAATCTGTTACTTTCCGCTTGAAAATCCGTTTTATGACTCTCTCCCGATTTAATCCTCTCTTCCAGAGATTGCATGGCCAGTTCTATGCTCGTAAAAACAGGCAGATACTTATCAAGACCAAAAAATTCAAGTGTCAAACGGATCTCTTCATTCAGGTTAACAAAAACGCCACCGCCGGAAAGAGTCTCAAGCCTTCTGACAAGGCGAACAAAGGAACCAATTCCTGCACTGGAGACGAAATCAAGGTAAGATGCATCAAACAGAAACCAGCGATTCCCTGAACGAATCATATCATCATAGTATGATTCAAAATCACGGCCGGTCACAGAGTCAATGCGTCCGCGTAGATTGATCTGGTATATATTTGTATTTTTCTCTTTTTCTGTTGCGATATCAAGCATGACGATATTTCACCTATTCATATACATCCAATTCATTCAGGACAGAGGTCTGGTTACCTTAATCGGAATGGCATCTACAACCCTGGGAGAACCGGCAAACTCTCGATTCAAAGGGGATAGACGCTTTCTTCCGGAATCATCCGGCGTATATGTGTCGTCCTCCAATTCAAATGATAGTATTTCTTCAGACTGCTCCTGCAAGTCTTCACTGCCCAATGACAGATCATCGGGAATTTCCAGAATCTCTTCCTCATTGAATTCCTCAGAATCCGCTGCTTCGCTCAATTCAATCGGTCTGTCGATCGCATCCGCTTGAGTGGGGGGGGAATTGTATGGTTTAGATTGACTGGATACCGAAAAAACTACCAGTCCAATAATCAAACTTACAAGACCTGAAAATGCAAGCATGCGAAGGACCGACTCTTCCACCATTCCTCTGAAACGACCGGGAAGATCCTTTCCTGGATGGTTATCGTAAACAACATGGAGTGAGTACAGAGGCACAACAGCATCCAGCGGATATACACTTACAGAGATCATAAAAGTTGAGCTGACAAGCTCTTTATGAACAAGTTTCAGAAAATCATAAATCAGCTTTTCCAGCGGATCAGCCGGAGGAGCAATTGTTTCCAGCGAATAGTACATTGTTGGACTTCGACGAGAGCGAGAGAATGCTGCATCATACATCTCACCTTTGTATTCGACTCCGGAATCTTTAGCAAGTGCCCCAACATCGCTATGTGCCAGAATAGTACCTTTATCATCAAGCATATAGGCTTCTACGATCTGAAAACCCTGTCTTGAGCGAGAAGCATATTCGACCATGTTTTTCAAACTTGCAGATATTTCAGCCCTGAGACTCTCTTCACCGTGAATCGCGCTTGCCAGTTGCCCGAGCGCCATGGATGTATTCTCACTCTGCTCGGTTGCGGTCCTGTAAAATTGAGCGATTGTACGTGATGCGAAGGAGTTTAATGTGTACGCAGTAAACCCGGTCACTCCAATCAGAGAGATAATCAGTATAATAAAAGTGGCGGCCAGTGTTTTGATCAGTCTGATTTTCATGTTATCCTACCGTGCTATCCGGGCATACGTATCCCATTTACACTTTCGGTCATTTTTTCATTTGTTTGGAGCAATTTATCGGCTCAGGAGAGCAGAAGTGGTTGATTCACCGCTAAAATTATTGCCATACAATGCCCTTTAAAAAAGGCTGAGTATAGGCTCTGGCTCTACTCCTCCAGGGCAGCAGGAAAACAGATTATGATCAGCAGTACCGGAAAATATACAAGCTGGATCCCGCATGGATTCGATTACTACTCTCAGGAGAGGACACAGCATTTGCTGGATCTATCCGACCGCTTGAGAAAATCGTTCATGGCATCGGGTTACAGTGAGGTTCGGCTGCCTACTTTTGATTATGCACGCACATTTCGACTTACCAGCCGAAATCCCGTAATAACAGAAATATTTGAGACCCGTGATAGCGATGGAGACCAGCTTGGTGTAAGATCCGACCTGACTGTACAGGTAATCAAAGGAGCCGCCAACGGTCATTTTGGATCGGATTTTCCAATGAGGCTCTCCTATCTGCAGCCGGTTTTCCACGATATCCCCTGGGGATCGGGACGGAGGCGTGAGGTTCTGCAGGCCGGTGTCGAGCTTATCGGTGATCCGGGAACTGATCGAGCACAGGAAATACTTGATCTTGCCAGAACTACTCTGGAAAGTCTGGGACTGAATGGGAGAATTCTCTACGGTGATGGGCGTTTTCTGGAGGTTCTTTTTCGGCAGTTGCCCGAGAATATCCAGTCAGATCTTTCCAATGCTTTCCATATAAAAGATACGCATAGAATAGCATCCATTTGCAGGGATTCCGAATTGAACCAGGAGCTTACGGACTTGATGGTCAATGTTCCGGTGATATTTGGAGGAGACGAGGCACTTCGTGAGCTCGAAATTCTATGCAAAAATCAACCCGAACTTGTCGTGCTTCTCAAGGAGGCCGCAAAAAGAGAGGGTGTTATCTACGATTTCAGCCTCGTTAAGGAACTGACTTACTATACGGGCCCTGTTTTTGAGGGGTACATTCCCGGAAACAGAGAGAAGATACTTTCAGGCGGGATCTATGACAGTCTGTACAACTATTTCTCGGGGATGGAACGTCAGTCGTGCGGATTTGCATTCAATGTGACCACATTATTGAATGGTCTCAGTAAAGCCTGATCGGGACTCCCTGTTACATCTTTTTTTCTTCCCAGGGGAATTGTTATCGACGCAAAAAGTGAGCCAGGTTCATTCATCTATGGACCCTGAGAATCTGTTTGTATCTCAGGTTATCACAATTTACGGAAGCAATTATGAGTGCTCATCTGATAGTCGGAACCCAGTGGGGGGACGAAGGAAAAGCCAAAGTAATCGATTTTCTCAGCAGCGATATTGATATTATTGTACGCTACCAGGGTGGTGCCAACGCCGGTCACACGGTCAATGTTGGCGGAGAAACCTACATATTTCATCTGATTCCCAGTGGAATTTTATACCCCAATACTGTCTGCGTAATCGGAAATGGTGTCGTACTCGATCCTGCCGCATTCACGAGCGAACTTGATTATCTGACGAAACGTGGAATCGATTCTACAGGACGTATTATTATCTCTGACGCATCGCATCTTGTTCTTCCCATGCACAGACTTATAGACGAGCACAGGGAAAACCTGGCCGGTGGAAATAAGATCGGTACAACCAAGCGTGGAATCGGAATGACCTACGCTGATAAAATGATGCGTGCAGGACTGCGGGTAGGTGATCTTCTGGATAGAGCTCATCTGGAAAAACGTCTCGCACATATCCTTGAAATGAAAAACAAGGAACTCACTGATCTTTACGGACTTGAAAAAATTCCAATGGAACCTTTACTCGAAGAGCTCTATGAATTTGGACAGCGCATCGCTCCATCCATCAGAAATACTTCGCTCTATTTAAATGAAGAACTGAAGAGAGGAAAAACAGTCCTTCTGGAAGGTGCGCAGGGTACAGGGCTGGATATCGATTTTGGAACATATCCCTATGTAACATCAAGCAATACTACCACCGGCGGAGCCATTGCCGGAAGCGGTATATCATTTCAGCACTTGAACGAAGTTACGGGAATAGTCAAAGCTTATATCTCACGAGTTGGCGAAGGCCCCTTCCCTACGGAACTTTTCGGAGATGAAGTCGAAGAGATGCGAAAACTGGGAAGTGAATTTGGGGCTACAACAGGTAGACCAAGACGCTGCGGCTGGTTCGATGTGGAAGTAATCCGTCATGCTGCCCGTGTTAACGGACTTACAGGACTTGCACTGACCAAACTGGATATTCTATCACATTACGATGAGATCAAAATGGGTGTTGGATACAATATGGATGGAAAGAAGCTGGATGCTTTCCCATCCAGTCGTGTCGATGAGCTTGAAGTCATCTATGAGACTGTTCCGGGATGGAAAACGGATATCAGTAAAGCTCGTAAAATGGAAGACCTACCGGACAACTGTCGGGCGTATATTAAAAAGATTGAGGAGTATACAGGAGTTCCTGTAAAACTCGTTTCAGTCGGTCCTGGCCGTGAAGATACAATCAGCCTTTATTGACCTTTTTACAATTCCCGCTCGAAATTCATAGTGGTTTCGGGCGGGTCTGCACTCCTTCTGTAGATTCAAATTCTTATCAGTATTCATTCAAGATAGCCCCCCTGCATTCCTTGCCTGATTCTTGCTGCCTTAGAATAGCGACCGGACTTTGTCTTCAATTCTCCTGAAAGTAAACATTTCATTGAATGAAGAACAAAAAATAAAGGATGGAAAAAATCTTTACATGGTATGGATTATGACCATGAATCCAGGTATAAACATTGTAAAATTAAAGAAATTGCTGCTTATAGTACTTCCATCATTATTGATTTTTATGTCATTTTCAATACAGGCAGAGTGCATCGTTGAAAATGAAAAGCTTATAAAAGAAAAGACAGCCGTAAAAATTGAGGAAATGTGCAGCGAACTTAAAGAGAAAACCGGTATATCCACGGCTATAAGTGCAATTATGACCCTCAAGGATGGCAAAACCATTGTTGAACATGAGAAACAAATTGCGGAAAAATTGAGTGAACCCTACGTGATTTTTGCCGTAAGCCTGTATGACAAAAAAGTAGATATTCTCCCCTCATCTGATTTGAGTTCGAAATTCGATGAAGATGAGATCCTGGATCACTACGTAATTCCACTCCTTACAGAGAGTAAAAAAGATGATGAATTGCGAACAAGTGCCGCGGTATTCAATGGTACTGTTAAAATATTTACTGATCTAGCATCCAGCCACAATATAAAACTGGCCTCGATTCCTGCGGAAGCCGGTGATGCAAAAGAGAGCAATGAATGGAATACCTGGTTACGACTGGCACCGGTTCTGGCATTTATTCTTGTAACTATATACTTTCTTGCCAAACATAAATTAAAAAATAAGTGATGGATCCACTGGAAGAACGTATACAGACACTTTATGAGATGCTCCTTGCCATGAAGGCAGGACAATTTAGTTTTAAAATCCCCGAATTAGACCATGAGCACGATGGAGTTCACCAGCTCACTCAGGCTGTAGTGGAACTTGCCGGTGATCTTGAAAAACGATTTCAGGAAGCGGAGCATCTCGCGAGAATTACAAAGAAAATCAATGAAGGGATTATCCTGGACGAGGTTCTCAATTATGTATATGAATCCTTCCAGCCAATAATTCCCTATGATAGACTGGGGCTCTCTTTTTTGGAAGACGATGGTAAAACTGTTCGGTCTTACTGGGCAAGATCCACGCTTGCAACAAAGCTGCGACGTGGATTCAGCGCCTCCTTAAAAGGTTCCAGTTTACAGAAAATCATGACAACGGGAAAGCCTCGTATTATCAATGACCTGGAATCCTATCTGGAGAAACACCCGGATTCTGCCTCAACCAAAAAAATAGTATCCGAAGGAATGCGATCCAGTCTTACTTGCCCGCTCATTGCCATGGGCAAACCTATTGGTTTTATGTTTTTTTCCAGCAGCGATAGGAATGCATATAAAAACGTGCACATTGAAATGTTCCAGGAAATTACGGACCATCTGTCAATCATTGTTGAGAAAAGCCGCATCTACGAAAAAATGACCGATATAACCAGACGTCTGGAGATTCAGAATACATTCATACGAAAAGTGTTCGGAAGATACGTTTCTGAAGATGTCGTCAATAACCTGCTGGAATCAGAAGACAGTCTTCGCATAGGCGGAGAGAGACGTGAAATAACCATCCTTATGTCCGACATTCGTGGTTTTTCTGCAATATCGGAGCGGTACTCTGCAGAACAAACCGTTCAATTACTCAATGGATATCTTGAAAAAATGGTAGATGTTATCTACTCACTGGATGGAACAATCAATGAAATTCTCGGAGATTCCATTCTCGTCATATTTGGGGCACCTCATACAAGAAAAGATGATCCGGAAAGAGCTGTAGCATGCGCTATTGAGATGCAAAAAGCAATGGCCAATGTAAATAAAGAGAATATAAAAAAGGGTTACCCGGCGCTCTCAATGGGAATCGCTGTAAACACAGGCGAAGTCATTGTAGGAAACATCGGATCAGAAAAAAGAGCGAAATATGGTGTTGTTGGAAGTCAGGTGAATCTTACCGCTCGAATTGAATCCAATACTCTGGGCGGCCAGGTTCTTGTATCAGAATCCACGAAGCAAAAATGTGGAAAAAAACTCGTAATGGATATGCGAACTGATTTCTATGCGAAAGGTTTCAAGAATGCTGTTACTGCATATGATATTCTTGCCATTAAAGGGAAGTATGCAGCCGTTCTTCCTTCGATCAAGCAACAGATGGAAAAAATGAATATCCCCATGGATATAGACTATGGTTTTTACCAGGGGAAACGCCCGCCGTCCCGACTCCATGGCGGAGTTATTATTGCTCTCTCTCAAACTTCTTGTGTGATACTCGGCGACATATCCGCTGATGAACTTTCCGGTATACGAATTCACATTAGAGGTCATGGACCGGGTATATATAACGAGGAGATTGATGGGAAAATTGTAGAAATAAAGACAAAAAACGGTAAGAAATTTGTCGTGCATTTTACATATATTCCACCAGGGCCCGCAGATGTAATTGGTCGAGCCAATAGAGATATTAGAGCCGTTATAGAGACAAAGTCGGAAGCAGAGTCCATCATTGATCTGATTAAGTGAATGTATACAACTCTATGCATAATAAATCTGCGGCACATTTACAATTCAATCAGAGAATACTATTTTGAGAAATTGACTCCTTTCAGACTTTATAAACACCTATATTTGATATAACACCTTTAATTATGTTGTTAAAAAATGTACATATTTGTAGGGAAGATTGTAAATTTTTTACTATGCATATGCATGAGTATTCAATCTGACAACTTTGTCCCTATCAATAAGAGAGTGAGACGCGCCTGCCCTCCTTCGGCTCAGCCAACAACTCCGGGAACTCTCCTTATTCCGGAAAAATATCTTGAACAACTTGAACATAGAATGAATCAGCTTAACATGAAGTCGTTCAGTGTGTATTTACGTTTCCTTCTATATCAGTATCAAAGAGCCGTTTTTGATAATGATTTCCCAAAATCGTCTAAAATTAAAACAGAATATCAGGGAGTGGGTAAGAATTTATTGAAAATTGCCATCCGAGCAACGAATAATGATTGGATGCTTTTATCTGAGATCTCCCTGGGTTTGGGTTTTTCCAGATGTTTCGTAGTTGTTATGTTACTTGAGATGGATCTGGGTATTAAACAAAAAATTGAAAGAGTTCTTACAACACGCTATAATAGAGATGGCAAAATTATACCATTCGCGGTTGTGATCACTCAGATTATCTACCCAACAGGAGATTGGTATGAAAAAAAACTTCGCATATATGAGCTATCTAGACTTCGAGATCCATTAGTTCGAGCATACCCGGATCACTATAATAAGGATGGATCATTCAATTTAAATAGAAAAAAATAGATCAAAATCAACAACCAACAACTCCGGAAAATTGGTAAGTTTAAAAGCTAACCATGACCATCCTCCGACTCCTTTTCATTTCAAAATTAGAGAGTATTCAATCAAAATCCGAGCCAATAAAATGAGAGAACTTCTGACAAAAGTTATCGATCATCTCGTCTTTTACAGCGTGAGTCGATTGGAAAACTTTTGGTCCACGAAATTCATCAGGTGTATCTGCCAGTCTGGGAATCAGATGAAAATGTATATGACGGACCTTTTCAGCAAAAACAGCCCAGTATATTCTTTCAGCGCTTGAAAAGATTTTTAATGCATCCGAGACCTTAAACTGAAGGTGAAAAAGATCAGCTCGTTCCTCATCAGTAAAATCAGACAAATCTTCAATATGACGATTGGGAAGAATAAGAATCCAGCCAACAACAGCTGAAGGCGACGGTTTATGAATTACTGAAAAATGCGAAGATTTATGCAGGAGCCGTCCCTGATGCGGATTCTTTAATTCATGACAGAGTGGACAGTTCAACTTTTACGCTTCCCAATTATTGTATCGTGTACAGTTCGTATGGCCTCTTTCACATCCAGTTTTTTCTCATAAACAGCTTTGCCTGTTATGGCGCCAACGAGATGTTCTCGTTCCAGAGATAGTAGATCAGAAATATCCTGCACTGATGATATTCCTCCGGATGCTATTACGCGAAGATCCGAAGTATCCAGAATTTCCTTGAGTAAATCAACGGGAGGTCCGCTAAGTGTTCCGTCAGTACGAATATCGGTAAATATTATTTCGCGTATCCCGAAATGCTTGAGTTGTTTCAGAAAATCAGTCACACTTACACCGGCGTCCTGCTCCCAGCCTGCAATCTTAACCTGACCATCACGCGCATCAACACCCACAATGATTCGCTCAGCTCCATATACAGCTACAGCTCTTTTTAGAAATTCCTGGTCCTTAACGGCGGAAGTACCAAGAATGCAACGATCCACACCGTGATCAAAGTACACTTGCAGTGCCTCTTCATCGCGTATGCCGCCGCCGATTTCAAGAGATGCATGCCCGCTGACAGTCTGTAAAATTGATTCGATGGCTGCGTGATTCACACTTCGATCACCATTGCGGGCCGCGTTCAGGTCCACAATATGTATGAGGGATGCTCCCGAATGAACAAAGTCTTCAACAACGGGAACAGGATCATCAGAATATACAGTAACCTGGGAATAGTCACCACGATAGAGACGAACTACTTTACCATCCAGTAGATCAATAGCAGGAATAACACGAAACTCTTTCATTTATAACTCCAGTACGGGATAGGAACACCCGGACAAATTTATTTAATGTGGTTCTCAACCCAATCTTCAATGAGCTTCAGTCCCTCCCGGTCTGACTTTTCCGGGTGAAACTGAACTGCCAGAATATTATCTTTCATAACGACAGCAGGAAATCTATGGCTGCCGTAAGAACACCAGGCCAGAACATTTTCTTCAGGAACCTGCTCGGCTCTATAGGAATGGATAAAATACATATACGAACTGTAATAAGACGGAGTATTCTCGATTTTTACGTCAGGTTCAAGAATATTCCAGCCCATGTGAGGTATACGAAGATCCCCTTCCCTTTGAAACTTGCGAATTTTTCCAGGAACAAGTCCAAGTCCGACACGAACACCGCCGTCCTCTTTGTGGGAGGTCTCGGTGGAATCATCAAAAAGTACCTGAAATCCAATGCAAACACCCAGCATAGGAACACCAGCAGCAATTCTTTCAAGAACAACATCTCCGGGGCCCTGTTCCAGGTGATCCATTGCAGCTCCAAAAGCTCCATCACCGGGAAGGACAATACCCTTGGCGCTGCGGATCACTTCAGGATCGGCAGAAAAAACAACTTCCGGATGATAAAGACGCAGGGCCTTGATCATGGAATGGATATTGCCCATTCCGAAATCTACAACAACAATCGAGTTACTGCTCACTTTACGAAAATCTCCAAATTATAACAATAGCTCACACTTGAGAATAGAATTTCACTCAAGAATTCCTTTTGTACTGGGAATGACTCCGGACATCCCGGGGTCCACAGTAACAGCCATGCGAAGAGCACGTCCCAGGGCCTTGAAAACAGCCTCGTGAATATGGTGGGTATTATCACCGTAATGAATGACAACATGAAGATTCATCTTTGCTGTCATGGCAAATTTCTGCAAAAACTCCAGACTTAGCTCCGCATCATAAATTCCGAAGCGGCCCGATTTCATTGACTCAGCATTCTCCGAGTGGAAGTAAAATCGCCCTCCCAGGTCAACAGCTACAGTGACAAGAACCTCATCCATGGGTAATGTGAAATGTCCGTAGCGGCTCATTCCTGCACGATCGCCAACAGCTTCATGAAGCAACGATCCAAAAACAAGACCGGCATCCTCCACTGAATGATGGGCATCGATATCCAGATCCCCTTTCAGCTTGAGCTCCAGATCAAAGTGGGAGTGTTTCGTCAGATGATCAAGCATATGATCGAAAAAGGGTATACCAGTATCAAGCTTTGCAGCACCTCTTCCATCAAGGTCCAGTGTCATCGAGATTTCGGTCTCTTTTGTTTTCCGATTCAGGCTTGCCTGACGATTCATTCTTTTACTCCCCGGGATTACTCCCTCTGTCCAGAAAATGCCCTCCCTATTGTAAGTGCCACCATTTCCTGAAAGATGCAACAGGTTAAAAGGTTCCGGCCACGGAGAGAAAGATTTCAATACATTATCGGCCTATCCAGTATGTAATTTTATTGCACTATTGAAGGCTATTTCAAGAATGGGCTAACCGCTCGGGTGGTGGAATTGGTAGACACGCTAGTTTCAGGTACTAGTGGGAGCAATCCTGTGGAGGTTCAAGTCCTCTTCCGAGCACACAGTTAGACAGAGTTGAACTCCGGCCTTACGGTTATTGAACAAATCCGCCTGGATTTCAAGCTCTGGATGGTCTCCGGCTCT
>JBNKQE010000096.1:0-13819 GCA_050295715.1 Leptospirales bacterium | reverse complement strand
CGAACGTCTCCCTGAACAAACTTCGAGGAACCATCCATGGCTCCATAAAATGAAATCTCTTTTTGTAAATTTTCTCTTCTCGTGCGGGCCTCTTTTTCATCAATATAGCCTGCGGCCAGATCGGAGTCAATTGCCATCTGCTTGCCCGGGAGACCATCCAGTGCGAATCGTGCTGCAACTTCCGAAACACGTGTTGCACCTTTGGTAATCACAAGTATCTGCATTAATGTCAGGATAAGAAATATAATAATACCAACGACATAACTCCCCATTGTATTTCCGCCGCCCACAACGAAAGTACCGAAAGCTTTGATCAATGCAGAATCGGAGGCCGGACCATTGGTCAGAATCATCCTTGTTGTTGATACGTTTATTGCCAGTCGATATATTGTCGAAACAAGAAGCAGTGTTGGAAATACCGTAAACTCCGCCGGCGTTGTACTCGATAACGCAGTCATCAAAATAAGCATTCCAGACAGGAGACTTATCGCAATTAGAGCATCCAGAATCGCTCCGGGAAGGGGGACAATGATCAACCCGAGGACGAATACAACACCCAGCCCCATTATAACATCACTATTTCGAAGATACTTTCCTAAATTATCCAGCATACTATCAGGCCTCCGCCTTCATTCTTCGGAAGCGATCCAGCTTCGCAAATATCAAACTGACGACACGGTACAGAGTGTCAGGAATTTCCTGTCCTACTTCAACATCCCTGTAAAGTGTACGGGCCAGATGTGGATTTTCTTCTATGGGAATTTGATTTTCACGCGCTATTGTCCTGATACGATACGCCATATGATCCGTCCCTTTTGCTATCACCGAGGGAGCTTTTGTCGCCCCGGGCTCGTATCGCAATGCGACTGCATAGTGCGTTGGATTTGTAATCACAACATCAGCACCGGGTACATCCTGCAGCATGTTTCTTTGCTGACGAAGCTCCATGGCACGTTCCCTTTGACGCTGCCGAATCAAAGGATCTCCGTCCTCTTCTTTGCGCTCTCTTTTCACCTCGGATGCTGTCATCTTCAGGTTTTCCATATACTCAAATTTCTGATAAAAATAATCGGGAATGGAGAGACCCAGTAGAAGGATACCTACAGTAATCAGCATTTTAAACGATATCCATCCAAACAGGGAGATCGCCTGTTTTAAACCCATGCCCTGGGTCCGAAGCATTGGAATAAAGTCATCCACAATTACAAAATAGGTTGTTAACAATATAACTGTAAATTGGATAATAATCTTTAGTAGATTTACCACAGTCTTTCGAGCTGGCAGGACTCGCTTGAAATCAGGCTTCAGACGATCAGGCTTAAACTCAAGCGGTCTTAAAGTAAATAGAAAACCAACCTGAGCGATGTTACCTACAATTCCCATTATAAATGCCATAATGGCAACCGGGGCAACGATTCGGGCAGAATCCCAGAAGAGCATAAAAATAACATGCTTTGCATCTTCGATTCCCTCAATTTTAATCTCACGGAATCCATTAGAAAGATATTTCTCAAATACAGAGCTTGCCTGAGCATACATCCAGGTTCCGAGGAAAAAGAGAGTTACAACAGTTCCGAGAAGCACAGCGCTCTGCGGAATATCCTGAGATTTTGGGACATTCCCTTTATCGCGCTCTTCGCGCTTTCTACGCTCGGTTGGATCTTCGGTGCGGCCTTCATCTTCAGCAGCAAATCTTTGCAGTTCCAGTGAAGGTATTTCGCAGGATGCAAGTCGGGAAACCAGACTGCCTGTCGAACACTGAAAATTTTCTGCTCCGGCAAGGCCACTTAAGGAGATCTGAAAGGGGGATAAGCCCTCTTCTCTGTTAGAGTTGATTTCTACCCGGACATCCTGGTCACATGCGCCTGAAATCTCATCCATTTTGTCATAGCTCAGATTCACGACCCGACCGCTCCATTATGAGGCCACTCGAGCAGCATCTCACCAATACGATCATAGATCATATGAAAAGCCTCTCCCATTATGGGAACAATGACCGGGGAGAGGATCAGAAGAGTTATCATTCCTACAATAATGTTAACCTGAATACCCATATTCATCAAATTCATCTGGGGCGCAGCACGGCCCATAAGTCCCAGGGCTACGGATGTAATAAACAGTATTCCAATAATAGGAATGCCAATCTTCAGGGCAGTCAAAAACATAGCTCCAAGAATTCCATCAAGGTAGGACAGCAGTCCACTGGCAACGACCTGATCCGGAACAAATTCGGGAACGTATTGAAACGAATACCCTATCGCACGAAGCATATGCAAGTATGCGGGTACATATACCCCATCCAGCTCAAAGTCCAGAGTCAAAAAAAGAAGCATCCCAATTGTATTATTCAAAGTACCGATAATTGGAATTGATACCTCTGATTGAGGATCAAGAACTTCAGAAAATGAAAGTCCCACCTGTACGGAAAATATCTCGCCTGCAATCTGAAATGCTGAAAATATTGCAGTAATCATAAATCCTATCAAAACACCGATCAAAGCCTGTCCTACGACAGAGAGGACAAAGCCGCCTGTGTGACTCGGAAGAGAAGGTAGCCAGTTCACAGTGGAAGTATATAAAAGCGCGGCGATAAGCATGGCCAGAGTTACACGTGTGCGGGCAGAGATTGAATTTGCATTAAAAATTGGAGCAGTGAAGACAAGCCCCAGTATGCGAGCCAGTATCAATCCGTAATATTGTATACCTGTTCCAAAACCCTCCACTTCTCACCTTCCCTGATCGCTATATCGTTCATTAGAAACGAGCAATCATGTTATAAACATCCCTGGTATAATCCACAATGGAGTGTAAAATATATGCGGCGAAAAGAATAATTGACATAAAAACTGCCAATAGCTTGGGAACAAATGTCAGAGTCTGTTCCTGAATGGATGTTGTTGTTTGAAGTATAGAGACAACAAGTCCTACAATCATACTCATGATAAGCATGGGAGCGGCAGCCTTCATTGTTACGATGAGAGCATCCTGCAAAAGTTTAATCACATCGGCTTCCTGCACTTCTTAACTCCTAGGTATTATATGAGAGAACAAGGTTATACGTTATCAGATGCCACCCGTCGACTAAAATGAACAGAATTATCTTAAAAGGCAGCGATATCATGGCCGGAGGAAGCATAATCATACCCATTGACATAAGAGTTGACGCTACAACCAGATCAATTACTATAAATGGAATAAATATTACAATACCGATTATGAATGCCTTCTTTATCTCCGAAAGCATGAAGGCCGGCACGAGAATATACGAATCGATATCCTCAATACTTTTTATGTCTTCTTTCTTTTTACCGGACAAAGTTACAAATAGACCGACCTCTTTGGCGCCATCCTTTCCAATTTGACGTATCATGAATTTACGAAAGGGGCTCATGCCTTTTTCAAGAAACCCTACGGTAGTCACTTTACCACTCATGAAGGGGTCCAGTGCTACCTCATTAAACTCCTTTAACGTGGGCGCCATAATGAAGAGTGTAACAAAAAGAGCCAGACCAAACAGGACTTGATTGGGCGGCATATTCTGAAGAGCCAGGGCCCTCCGAACGAAGTCAAATACAATAACAACTTTTGTAAATGAGGTCATCATCATTACAAGCGCGGGCGCAAGGCTGAGAACAGAGACAAGTAAGATCAAAAACAAAGAGAGCGAAGCCTCTGAACCATTTTTTGCGCCACGAAGACCTTCAATAACAGGTATTTGAAAGTCTGACGGAACCTGCGCATAGACTCCCCCGCCCCAGATCAGCAAAACGATCCCGAGAAAGAGAAGCATTGGCCTTTTCTTCATTTTGACATATTTTGAAACATTATCAGCCATGTTGTTAATGTGACATAATAAATGATACTGGTTGCTGTACAACCATTTTTTATAGATAGAGCAATATTAAATAGTACTCACATTTCCGGTTTTCATAAGGAATTACAGTAATGTATGCTGATTTAAAAACAGTTTATTAAGATCGAAAACACCTCAGGTTCCATCAAACAGGCTGGTATCATCAGTGTTGCCATTTTTCATCTTCTGTATCTTCTTTTTTTGACTTTTCAAGAGCTCCGTCAGCTCTCCTGCCGGAGAAGTATTAACAGCTGTTGTATTCCCCGTCGCCTGCCCCAGCATACTGGAAAAGGATGTCCTGTTGCTATTGCTCTTTTGATCTGGACCATTTTCATTATTCCAGAATTTGAATTCAGATCCTCGAATCAATGTTGTCAGGCGGCCCAGAACATTATCAGGCAATTGACTTCTTGGATTATTTGCATTCCAGATACGTATGCGATCAGCAGTAGATGCGTCTTCAATTTCTGAAATCATACTGACTCCGGATTCAGATACGCCAAGCACCATCAATCGCCCGGCCATATCAACAATCTGAAGAAATTTGCCGGGCATTAACGGTACCGAGGCAATCACCTGAACTAGGTCATTCCCAGGGTGAAGAACGCCGTTTTTCAGCTTCATATAGCGTGCCACAAGATAAAACAGCCCGACCATAATTATAAGCATAGCTGCAAATCGAAAAGCAACAGAGACCAGGGAAGGAGCCTCCTCAGTCGCTTCTGGGTTGGTAACCGCCTGAATTTCATCTCTGGCTTCCTTTTGAGGATCCACATCTGCGGGGTTGGGAAAAATATTTATTGAATCACTCTCTTTTGCAGCGTCATTCTTGCTGTTATTGACAGCACCCGCAGGGGAATTCTTATTTTCTGTAGCGGTAGAGGTGCTCCCGTGTATTGCACCCATCCAACTTTTGTCAATCTGCTTGAAGCCGGACTGATCCAGCTCACTGGAAGTGCTTCCCTTTTCAGGTGCGCAATAGAGAGAAAATGCTGAGAAGAATATTGCAGTTATTGCAATCCCTGTATATTTTGTCATAAGAATATTACGTCGCATTATTTTTGCCTGCAAGTCAAAAGAAATATTAGGGCGGTCACGCTACAGCAATGAAATCAACTCTCCCCTGTATATCTACATAAACTACAAGGCAGTCACATAAAAGAATTGAAGACATGCTAATGATCCTGTCAGTTTTGTACAGCGAAATTCTATATAAATAAAATTCTAAAAATAATCAGAATAACAAAACTGCTCACTCAACACATTGGTATTTATATGATTGAGCAATCATCAGGAATGTCACCGGGCAAAAATATTCATTTCATTCATTATGTAAATATTCTGTGAATTTCCCTCTGTTTACTGTGAATCCAGTATAATCTGCTGTTCTAAATGTGATCTCCTCATTGACTGGTATGTCCTGGTTAGCTTTCTACTGCTTAAATCAATAATAATGGAGCATAAAGTTAAAAATTTCCATCCCCCTTTAACAGGTTTCGGATTAGTTCCACCATTACCTGGAGAGATTACACCCAAATCAATAAGCATTAGAAAAACAAAAATGTAACAACGAGAAAAACCAGTAGCATTTGAAATTACCGAAAGACGAGCCCAATCTCTCTCATCCGGATAAAAATTAATACGGCGAAGGTCCTGCCCGGTGGACTGATAAACTTTTTTCCACTTCTGCGTTTTAAGCAGACTCAAATTGTATTCCAGCTGCGGATCATCCAATAATAGCTGCAAATAAAAAGAAAGAGGAAGATTCCTCACTTTTGTGCAACTGTCGAAATAGCGTTCAAAATAGGAGCCTGGAACCAGCAAAGTTGAACGGGAGCTTGAGAATGGCTCTCCTATCAATCGGACTTGTTCTTTCATACAAACCGAAGTATGAAATATTCAGATTTTTCCAAAAAAAAACCAGGGCAATAGACCAATCCCAGAGAAAAGCAATGCATTCACTGGATGGGTGATTTTTGCAATATACAGAACAATCAAGTACGCAGAAAAAATGATTCTTCTAAAGACAGGCCCGGTCAGTTGCAAATTTTTAACCTTCAGCAGGTTGTTGCTTCTGACTTCGGAGCCTATCAACAGGACTTACAATATCCGTAACCCTGACTCCAAAATTCTCATCAATGACAACAACCTCCCCCTTGGCAATAAGCTTACCATTGACCAGAAGATCTACAGGTTCACCTGCCAGTTTGTCCAGTTCAATGATTGACCCCTCACCCAGGCCCAGTATATCTTTAATATACATCCTCGTGCGCCCGAGCTCAACTGTCAGAGTCATCTGAACATCCATGAGCAGGTTCATATTGGGAGATGTTGGCCCTGATCCCGTTGCGTTAAAAAGAGGGAACTGCACCTCTTTCACATCAGAGTGAACAATTGCCGTTTCATCAGCACTGCTGGAATGTTCACTTGAAGAAGCACCATCTCCCCGGGGAGCTCGGACCGATTGATTTTCGGCCATGCGGGACATTGTATGAGCAACTCGAACAGGCAAAATCAGATAAATGGAAGACTCCAGCAACCCTTCAACGACTATGCTTGCACGGAGCTTTAGATATGCCGTATCTTCCTTTATGGGAAACTGACCACCCTGGCCAGATACAATCATGTCTGATATTTGCGGAGTAATCGGCACCCCAATTCTTACCGACACTCTGTTCAGGGAGTTGAATAAAAAAGGACTCAGTGTATCTTTGATAGTGGCTATCTGAGCACTGTCAAGTGTGGAAGCCTGGGGATCAACAGAGCCATCGCCACCCATAATCACATCAGCAATTCTTGCTGCATCCTGCACAGGAAGCGTAATCGCAATTCGGCTTCCAAGGCTTCCATTAATTTTCAACCTGAGGAATGCATACCCGGTTCCCTGCTCTCTCTCCAGGTCTGCCTGCGTCACCACAGTAGGAGCTGGATGACCGATTCTGACATTTCGTGCAAGTATCTGGCTCAAGCCCGGGATCCCGGCCTGGAAACCCTGATGAAACATACCGGTAATCTGATCAACCTCGGCCTGTCCAAGGGCATCATTCAGGATTCCATTTCCTTCCCTGGACTCTCCGCCAAAATTATCAGCACCTTGAAGGAGAAGATCGATCTCTTCCTGAGTTAAAGATCCGTCAGACATATAAATTAAATCCTGATTTTCTATTCTCCGCTAAGCACATTTTTCTATCCCGGAGATTTTCTTCTATAATATATTCTTAAATGATTTACCAGGCTATCTGCTAATTGTTAGGTTCAATGTGAATAGCATCCAATGATAATCTTACTCCATAATTTCGGTGCATAAAGCAGATTCCTTTCCCATTTTTCCATCATGCTACGAAAAAGCGAATAATAATGAACATACTCTGTATTCGAAATATTTTGCGGATATATAATTCAGAGATCATCTACCATATTATCCGTCTGAAACAGACAACCCACAAAAGCTTATAAAATATTGCCCTATAATCGTACGAAACAGTGCTTCACAAACATCATTATGCCTATACTTTAACCATACCCAACTCTACAGACATTAAACATCATGCCTTATTTTAAGGCATGCCTATCGATTCCTTAAGCTAGCATTCGTTCAATTGTCATTAATTAGATACCTTGACTACAATAAAAGCCATCAAACAATGATGCCTGTGTATTTTTTAGCCATTTTTTCATATTTTACTTCCATGTGATAATTTATTCTACATGTTTTTATCCTGAGGTACCGGATTTGCATATTATGAGTCAGATTCAAGCACTCAAAATTGAAACGCTTGACCCAAGAGAAAAAGGAGCAAATCACATGCACGCTGGGAAAGTGAAAAGGATCCTGTGGTCGCTGGCCGCCTTGATGCTAATTCTCCCCGCTGCTCTTCTGGCACAGGAAGAGGGCGGAACCGAGATAGCAGCAAAGGTCGAGGCTGCATACCACTCAATGGACAATATGTGGCTACTGATAGCTGCGGTCCTCGTATTTTTTATGCAGGCCGGTTTTGCCATGGTGGAAGCTGGTCTTAATGCCACGAGAAACGTGGTGAATATTCTATTTAAGAATGTAATGGATGCCAATGTAGGTATTCTTTTATATTTCCTCATCGGATACGGACTGATGTATCCAGGAGAAGATTTTGCGGGCGGATTTTTTGGATTTGCCGGAATGGGTGTTCCTAATGGGGGACCTGCAGATGTTTTTTCAGATGCTACTGCTGGCGCTCTGAATCCTCAAATTGACTTCCTGTTTCAGGCTGTATTTGCTGCAACCGCAGCAACAATTGTATCAGGGGCTGTTGCCGGACGTATGAAGTTCAGTGGATACCTGATGTATAGCGCCATACTTACCGGTCTCATTTATCCGATCAGCGGTATGTGGAAATGGGGCGGTGGATGGCTTGATGCACTGGGATTCTATGACTTTGCAGGTTCTATTCTGGTTCACGCAGTTGGTGGATTCGCCGGTCTTGCTGGAGCGATTGCCCTCGGGCCTCGTATTGGAAGATTCTCTCCGGACGGAAAACCTCAGGCAATGCCAGGTCACAACCTGCCAATAGCTACTCTGGGAGTTTTCATCCTCTGGTTTGGATGGTATGGCTTTAATCCCGGTTCACAGCTTGCAATTGCTGGAAGCGAAAACACTCATGCTGTTATGTTAATCGCAACAAACACAACCCTGGCTGCTGCTGCCGGTGGTGTAATTGCGATGATACTTACCTGGATATTCTTTAAGAAACCAGAACTCTCCATGACTCTAAATGGTATTCTGGGTGGCCTTGTAGGTATTACAGCAAACTGTGATTCAGTAACAAACGTAGATGCAATCTTAATTGGAGCCATTGCCGGTGTAGTTGTTGTCGGTGGCGTCAAACTGCTTGATATGTTAAGAATTGACGATCCAGTGGGAGCATTTCCGGTTCACGGTCTTGCCGGTGTATGGGGCGGTATAGCTACAGGTATCTTTGGTCTTGAAAAAGATTTCACAGCACAGCTTATCGGTTCCATCGCTGTTCCAGTATATTCTTTCATAGTAATGTTTGGTGTATTCATGCTTCTCAAAGTAATCGGTCACCTGAGAGTCTCTCGTGAAGATGAACTGAAAGGAATGGATATTACAGAACACGGCGAAGAAGGTTATAAAGGCTTTGCTATCTTCACTCTGGATTAATACAGGGCGATAGTCATCATATAGGAGTTTAGAGCATGAAATTAATAACAGCGATCATTCAGCCTCATAAGCTGACCGACGTTAAAAACGCTCTGGCCAAAGTTGGCGTTACAAAAATGACGGTAACCAATGCCATGGGCGCTGGACAGCAGAAAGGTTATGATGAGTCCTACCGTGGAGTCATTCATGAAGTAAACCTTCTGAAAAAGACTGTTCTTGAAATTGGAGTTAATGAAGATTTCGTAGATCCAACAATCAATGCTATTATCGAAGCTGCGAGAACTGGCAATATTGGAGACGGGAAAATCTTCGTAACAGAACTTCATGATGTCATCAGAATCCGCACAGGAGAAAAAGGCGGTCAGGCCGTTTAATCTACTGTCATTCAATATGATTCAAAACCCCCGCTTTTTACAGGCGGGGGTTTTTTGTATACATTGTAAGTCAGGAGTATTCAGAACATATTCCACTTATCCCACCTTCCGGACATTCAATCAATTTACTGATTCTCTCCATTATCATCTTACTCACTCTTACTTCCGGATCGGATATATAGAAAGAAAATCGCCATATCCACTCTGATTAAAATCGAGACAGTATCCCCCGGCGGATCGTTATGTAAAATCCTATACCCGGGGACGAATATATAGCAATTCGTTCCAGAATTATTGTCGGAGAGCCAAACGGTTAATACAGGCTTTCATCGAATGCGAATCCCCCGCCACATGGCGAGGGATTCTAAATTTTTTTGAGAGAAGGATCTTGATTCAAGTATAAGCAGAAGATTTAAAAACGTAAATCACAGAAATAGAATTTTTTATTTTTTCCGTTTCAAACTGATTTATTTCTCAATTGTAAAAAGCTGAAAGACAATGCATGAATAAATCTTTTCCAGGATAGATATATAATTGAGTCATCCCCGGCTTCAATCTACACCTGTAAAGTTTATTTACGACACAGGAAGTAAGAGGGCTATCCTCCCTTAAAGTCCTTTCGGATCGCCAGATAGGCGACGGTGATCACCACGGGAAGTGATACAATCAAAAAATACATATCGGTTGTCTTTTCAAAAAGAATAGCCCCTCCGAGAAATAGTGCCCCGTAAACAACAAGGGTTCCGGATATCCACCCCGGAATCAGTCCATAAAAAAGTCCTGGCTTCGCTATCTCTCCAAAAGATGCCCACCCAGGACCTCCGGGTCTGACCTGCCTGTAAAAACTCTCCAGAGTCTTTTGATCATCCGGCTTTGTGAAGCGTGTTGCAACCAGAACCCCAATCAGTGTTGCAACAGTATTGATTACAAGAGAGTTGGGAAACTCTCCAAATACGGCATACTCTCCGCCTTCGCCAAATAAAGCAGGATACATTGCAGGCAGAATAACCCGTAAACAGAGAGAACCTGCAGCCGGTATAATGAGAGATACGATTTCAACTTTTGCATTTATACGCCACCAGTACCATCGCAAAATCAGGACAATTCCCGTACCGGCGCCAAACTCGAGCAACAGCATCCAGGCGTCGCCCACTGAAGTTAATATATAAAAAGAAACAATCAATGAAAATGCAAGAATAAGAATCCCGGAGAATCTGGCGATTTTGATTCTCTCTTTCTCATCATCAACAGGATTAACAAACCTCAGATAAAAATCATTTACAAGATAACTGGCTCCCCAGTTGATCTGAGTGGATATTGTTGACATATATGCTCCGGCAAATGCCGCAATCAGCAACCCCTTGAAAGGCGAGGGTAAAACATCCCGCATTAAATATACGTATCCGGATTCACGCTGTGCTTCGCTAAGGTCAGGATAAATGACAAGTGCAGCAAGACCTGCAAGAATCCATGGCCAGGGTCTTACAGCGTAATGTGCGATAACAAACCACAGTACTGCAAGCACTCCGTCCTTTTCGCTTTTTGCAGACATGATACGCTGCGCTATATAACCCCCGCCTCCCGGCTCAGCACCAGGATACCAGGAGGCCCACCACTGCACGCCGACAAGGGCAAAAAATGAAAACCAGGAAAGTCCATAAAGAATGCTGCCCGAACCAACTCCTGTAGTCGAACTGCCCACATCCGGGAAGAAAGAAAAATATTGATTGGGCAGCGCGGCAAGCAGCCCTCCCGCATCCACAACGGAAGGATGATTTACTGCAAAATAAGCCAGTATGAAACTCCCCGTCATCGCGACTGAAAACTGGAATACGTCAGCCACAGCCACTCCCCACAGTCCTGTTATGCCGACATAAATCATCGTAATTGTTGCAAGCAGTATAACAGCCAGTTCTGAAGATATATCAGGGAGGACAACGGCAAAAATCTTCATCATCGCCAGGTTCACCCATCCGATTACCAGGGCATTAATGATAAGACCGAAATAGACAGCCTTAAATCCACGCAGGTATGTTGCAGCTCGCCCGGAATAACGCTTCTCAATAAACTCCAGATCCGTGAGGACTCCCGCCCGTCTCCAGAGCCTTGCAAAGAAAAATACCGTTAACATACCTCCTGTAGCGCTACTCCACCAAACCCAGTTACCGGCGATTCCATACTTGCCCACAAGCCCTGCCACAGCCAGCGGTGTATCAGCAGCAAATGTTGTGGCAACCATCCCGGTCCCGGCAAGCCACCAGGGAGCCTTTCGTCCGGAAAGGAAATATTCGGAGAGTGACGATCCCCCTTTTTTTCCGAATAATAGACCCAGACCCAGGGATATAACAAAATACATTCCAATAAATAACAGATCAGAAAAAGAAAATTGCATAGAGCAATCAATGCTTACTATACTATGTTCGTAAATGATTTATTGACTGAATGTATGACATTTTATCTACTGTATCTCAGTTTAAAGGAACGCGAATTTCATGGATGAAGCAGTTAATTACGAACAGACAAAACAGGCAGTTTTTTTTGATTTTGATGGAATACTGTTCAGCGAAGCAAATGCGTGGATGGCACTAAAACCAACCGTGGGTC
The DNA here is from genome assembly GCA_050295715.1 of Leptospirales bacterium. GTDB lineage: Bacteria > Spirochaetota > Leptospiria > Leptospirales > Leptonemataceae > JBNKQE01. The sequence continues at coordinate 1,827 of JBNKQE010000096.1, read as the reverse complement.
GTCTCGGCACTGGAATGAAATGGTCCAGAGCTTACGAGAGTTTTCTGAATATATTGAAAACACATCCTGAATCGCAGGTAGACGAACTATTCCGCCTCGACAATTATAACGCCCCGTCAGGAGAGTTAAACCGGGACTGTAATATTATGCCGATGGACTCAGTAATACAAACGGCGAGAAGCCATATATATCGTAATCGAAAGATCTATATAATATCCGCATACAAGCTTCCCGGCAGAAAAACTTTTATGGAGGAAATCCAGAATCAATATAAAAGACCTCCCAGGCCAGGAGAGTTCCCCAATCCGGAAGATCCTTTTGACGGCGTCGAAACCCTTGTAATCCCTCAATCCATAGAGAAACCAATACGATCAAAAGAAGAGTCTCTGGACCTCAAGTTAAAATTAATAACGGACAGACTTGCGAAATGGAAAGAAGGCGGTATATATACAACATCCGGATTTGATAAAGCATTTCTCTACTTCACGGAACCGGAATATCGTGAAAAAATAGACGATTATATCGTCAGAACACGAGAACTATTACCGGATGGCAGAAATGCAATTGTTCCGTTTTATATGGCCCATGTTGACTCGGTCAATTTGACCTGAAGCGTGGAGTAAATCCGGGGACAGCGTCCCCGTTCTCAATTTATATGAAGGTGCCTGAATCAGATCATTTTACAATATAAGACCATATCAATGATTTATATTGCGGCGTGTTCCCTATCCGCGCGGATGAAACTTTTTGTGAACCTCTTTGAGAGTCTTACCGGCCATATGCGTATAAACCTGAGTTGTGGAAATATCAATATGCCCGAGAAGTTCCTGAACACTGCGCAGATCGGCATTATTTTCAATCAAGTGTGTGGCAAAACTGTGACGGAATGTATGAGGAGTAACTGACTTTTTAATATCTGTTCGATCGATATATTTTTTTAACAATCTCCAGACAGACTTGCGGTTCAAAAACTCACCTTTCTTGCTTATAAAAAGATAATCACTGAACCGATTCTTCAGGATATCGTCTCTTGCCGATTCAAGGTATTTCCGAATGATTTCCAGAGCCTTCTCCCCGAATGGAACAAGTCTCTCTCTACCGCCCTTTCCTCTTACGGTCAGGAACATATTTTCAAGATCGATATCGTCCATTTTTAGATTGCATGCTTCGGATATACGCAATCCGCTGGAGTATAAAAGTTCAAATATAGCTTTATCGCGTAACTCGTAAGAATCATCTTCACGAATACAATTAAAAAGTAAATCGATCTCTTCCAGAGTTAAATAATCGGGGAGACTTCTTTTTACTTCGGGAGTCTGTATCTTTTCCGCTGGATTTATCTGTATACGATCTTCGTCTTTCAGATATTTATAAAACTGGCGCAGCGCCGCTACAGCTCTAGCCAGTGATCGGCTTGATATCTTATTCTTCTTCTGCTCTTTAAGAAAATCGGTAATATCATCCGATTTCACTTCCAGCAGATCCTTTTCTGTTTTCTGTAAATACCCGTTAAACTTCTTTAAGTCATACGAGTAAGAAAAAATGGAGTTTTCACTTAACCCCTTTTCAACAAGAAGATATTCCTGAAATTCCTTAATAAGCTTTGTCTGAGCCTGGGACAATTTCGCACCCTTTCGAATGTATTCACCGATTCTCTCGCACCTTCATTGTGCACGGCTGGGTACATAATCGGCTCAATATGTCGCACTGTTTTGCGAAAAACATTACAGAGAGGAAAAAAATCCACTTTTATTACATAATCCATTTCCAGGCGTATTAGTATGAAGTTTGAATAATTTTGATAAAAAAAAGGGATTGCTATCGGGA
>JBNKQE010000095.1:0-13983 GCA_050295715.1 Leptospirales bacterium | reverse complement strand
ATAGCTGAATTGTTTCTTTTTATTATATAGATTTCCAAAATATTGATTTATTAACTGAGTAGTAACAATGATTATTGTTCCAGCTCTATATAACGAGTCTCTTCGCCACTGGCATCGGTAACAACTCCTTCCTTGACTTTCAATTCGCAGGGAGTGTTACCCCCATGAAAGCTATAAATCTTGATATCCTTACCGATCACTTTGAATTCAATTGAAGTTTTGAATTTTTCAGTAACCTTGCGAAGCTGCTCGGCCTGGTATTTCATAAAGGCAATGCCATCAAGGGAAACCGTATACTCTTTTTCCTTTCTAAATTTCCCTTTAATAAGCCCTTTGCCATCGTTTCCATTGGCGCACCTGCCAGCAAATGTCATATCCGGGAAAAAAGTAATTGAAAGCAATTCAGAAGGAAGTTGAAGCGGGTCTCCCTGAATCCTTTCTATAAAAGGTTCTGTTACAAGAAATCCTCCAAAAACCCATCCAGCTCTCTTTTTATAGACTACTTTAGTCCATCTTCCGCTGCGACCGCCAATTGTCAGAAGATCACTGCCATCTTCAATTATTCCAACTCTGGTCCCGTTAGGAATAGTTTCCATTTTCTCAGCATTCAAGTCGGGACCTGATCGCATGCGAAGTCCGCCGGCCGCCTCCACATAAACGTAGCGATAAGGCTCCTCACCACAAAGAACGGACACAGTAAGTAGTAATATTAAGAACAATGTAAAATGCTTGAGGTTTCTCATATATCCCCCGGGTTACGTAACTGCAATCTTCCTGGTAAACGATAGATTACCAGGAAAAACCGGACAACAATTAATGGGACGGATTATCAAAAATAATTAGATAATATAATTCTTTATTTAACCTCGCCCGCCTGGATATCAATCACACTGATTTCAGATGGTGCAAGAAGCCGAATGGGAGGCCCCCAGAATCCTGTACCCCGACTGACATATATCTGACTGTCCGGCGCGAAAGTGTGCAATCCATTCAAGTATGGCTGTGCCAGTTTTACAAGATACATAAAAGGAAAAATCTGACCACCATGTGTATGGCCACTCAGAACCAGATTCGCCCGATCTGCTCCGTCCCGGTTTATAAGCATGGGCTGATGCATAAGTGCTATCACAATTTCGCCATCCTTAACTGCAGTAAAGGCCTTCTCCATATCAGGGCCTTCAAAACCCATACTTTCGGCAACAGGATCAGCAAGACCAACGACCCTGATTGAATTTCCAGAGAGTCTCTTTGCATCTGTTATCAAATAACTCGCATTATTGAGTGTGTGAATTCCTATGGTTCGAAGATACTCCATTATGGGTTGTGCACCATGAAAATATTCGTGATTTCCCGGGGCGAAAAATGTACCGTACCTGCTCTTTAAATTTTTTAGCTCAGCCAGGTCATCCTGAATCTTATTTATATCAAGGTCTGCAAGGTCTCCGGTAATCACAACAATGTCAGGATTTTGTTCATTTATCCTCCGCACCAGATTCCGAACAAAATCCTTTTTGATCACATGTCCCACATGGACATCACTTAACTGGACAATTCTAAAATTCGCAGGGTTTTTCCAGTGCGCGATTTGAACATTCTGAAAAGAAAGCCGGGGTTCTTTTAACCCTCCCACGATTCCGGAGATCAAATATATCACCATAAGGCTGACAGAAACAACATCCAGTATCAATTTAAGATACTCCCTTTGCTCGGGTTCTCCAGCCAGATGTTTCAAAATCAGATGCAGTATATCGTAAGAGAGAGAGACAACAAATAACATGAAGGAAAGACCGATAGCGAGTCCCAGCATATAATAAACAAAATTGGGAAACAGGTCATACCTGAAGGTCATAGAATAGGCGAACTGCATCAAAAAGAGAATGACAACCAGAACAAGGCCGGTCCTCTTCGCAATTTTTGGTAAATGGAGTCTCGCAAAAAACCTGAAATATATATGATAGTTCATCAACGCAAATACTGCGGTGAATATAGAGAAAAAAATAATGGCACGCATGGATACAATTGACTCTGATCTATTAGTTTAGTAAAGCCGTTTTATTTTCTCCGGAATGCACCTTGCCCACAGTCGCAACAATTCAGTCAATGCAGGATATACAACCTGATCATGGAACTCACAGGAAAGCACTCCACAAACTCCTGTTCAACCCACATGACTGCGTGTGCTTACAATAAACGATTTTTCAAATGCAACATGAGAAATCTTTGTACTCTGCGAATAAGAAATACAATTTCAGAATAAGACAAAGTTGATGGAATATCAGGCTTCCTGACCGATTTCGCTTATATTATCACGAAGCTCTATTGATGTTAACCTTGTCTTTTCCACAATGGACGCAACATTCTCAGAACGAGATACATTCTGATTTGTAATTTCTGCAACGTAAGAAATTGAGCTTAAGACTTCCGTTATTCCCTGCTTTTGCTCTTCTGTGGCATGACGAATACCTCGTGATTTAATACTTACACCGTTGATACTTGCCTGCACGATCTTGTAAATTTCCATTTGCCTTTTCATGATACCATCCATGCGATCCATCATTCCGGTGATAGATTTTACATCTTCGATAATATCCTGAATGGATTTTGAGTTCTCTTCGACAATGGACTTACCGCGGTTTACCTCTTCGGTGCTCATCTGAATGAGTCCGTTAATATCACCAATCGAACTGGCTGTCTGGTCTGCCAGTTTTGAAATTTCTTCTGCAACAACAGCAAATCCGCGACCGGCATCTCCGGCTCTGGCTGCCTCAATGGATGCATTAAGAGATAGAAGGTTAACACGATCTGCAATTTCATTAATAATACTTACTATACCCAGCATCTTTTGAGAGCCATCCGAAATATGATCCATCGATGCAACCATCTGCTGCAGAGAGTTTCCACCCTGAGTAGCATGCTCCGTAGTACTGAGAACAATTCTGTTTGCTTTTTGCATCTCCATGGACATCTCCTGCGTTCTGGCAGTTAAATCAATCATATGACTTTCCACCTCTTCCATACTCTCCGACTCTTCACGGGTAGTTCTGGCAATATTGTCAATGGAAGTTGAGACCTCATCCATAGCAGACGCCATCTGTTCGAGAGTGGCAGCCTGGTCATGAGCCATTTTTACAAACTCATTCATCAAACCGGTCTCCTCATCGGTAGCATTAACAAGTCGTGTAGTAGTTTCAGAAACATTACCGATGAGCTGATGAATTTTCGCACGCTCTTCATTCAGATTCTCAATAATTCGATTCTGGGCCCATTGCTGCTTTCGAAGGGTCAGGGTGTAATAAATAAGTATAACGGACTCAAAAATAACAAAAGCAGCATGAACCAGAACAATGGAAAATCCTGTTCCATAGTTAAACACTATGGGTTGTACACCCCAGAATGATATTGAGTTCTCCTGACAGTAGTTGAACAAAAGATGATGTACGGCAATAAATCCAGCTGCCGGAAGTACAGCCTTCCAATCCTTGTAAATGACAAGAAATGCCAGCGCTCCAAATATGTGGAAGTGCATCTCGATACGGCCAAGCTGCTGCTGAATGAACAGTGCAGAAAACATCATAAGAAAAATGCCGTTCAAGATACGTAGAAAGGAAGTTCCTTGCAAAGTAAAAAAGGCAACTGTTCCCAGTAAGGAAATTACAAGTCCGACAACCAGCCCCAGTTGCCAGGTTCCATAACCCAGTGGAACGAGAAAGACTGCAATCGGCAAATGCAGCCACAGAAAGACGACCATAAATTGATCGATCAAACGGGCCTGATCAGAAAAAGTAAAAACATTATCCAGTTGCGAATTGAATGGATTAAGTAATTGAGTTAGTTTGCCTGACATATTATACACCTTTCTCGATTTTAATAAGCTTTTTTAAGTCATCCAGCATTCGATCAGAGTTCAGATCATTTTCCGGATAGACAATCCGCACGTTCCCGGACGAATCTAAAAGATAAATAAAAGATGAGTGATCCAGATTGACAGCATCTTCCTTCCAATCATTTTGCTGCAGCTTCCCGAAATCTGCAATCACACCAAAAGCCCTTGTGATCTGCAACAGAGACTCAGGAGTAATGGCAGTCAATCCTGTCCAATTGCTTCCTAGATTTCGAACCACACGATTCATTACTTCCGGACGGTCTTTCAGTGGATTTAAAGAGATAAAATAGAAACCAACATCTTCAGATGGAAAAACCTTCCTGAACCGGCTCAGTTTTCCAAGAGCCCTGGGACACACAGTGCCACAACTTGAAGTGCCAAAATAAATATAACTGTAATGCCCAGCCCACTCTTTTCCGGTGAATGGTGTGCCATTGTGGGTTACCAGCCGGACAGGAGGGAGGTTCATAGTAACTTCAATTCCGTTAAAATTACTTGTAAATGGTAAGGCACCTGGTCTTACAATCGCACTTGCCACCCATAAGCTTATGCCCGAAAGGATAATAAATATTAGAAATTTTCTTTTTAACACATGCAACCTGCGGACAGAGTAAAGAGTATATTTCAGATGATAGCAAATAGCAACAGGGAAATATTCTACATTGAAAATATTTTCCACTTCGATACAACACAAATATACTGCTATAATGGCAACCCGGAAATCATGATTTGAATTATTTTCAGGAATATGTATACTCCTGTAATATTGAAAGAAGTAAGATTAAATCCGAAAAAGAGTAAACCTCCAGCCGTAAGGACTCATTATTATTTATGATGAAAAAATCATAGTATTGAAAAATCTACGAATTTTTTAAAAGATGCAGGTTATAATCAGAATACATACCTTATTGACACACTCTAATTAGTTAGTTTTTACTACTGCCAGAAATGGTTCAAAATTCACAGTAAGTTAAAATGGAGTAATATTTATAGGCTCAGACTATTTTGATAGGGACGATAGGCAAACACATCCAGAAAAATGAGTTTTCCTTCATGCAGCATCCCACCTCCAACAATTGATCCAGCCGGATGCCATATATCCATTTCCAGAGTCTCATTATTTTTGGAGCGCTTGCGGTACTGAACCTGACAATTATTCAGATCACTCAAAAATGCATCCAGGTTCTTATAGTTCTCCTCATCCTTTAATGTGCAGGGAGACTTTATATTATACAGTCTTAAATGAATCAAGCATATGTGAAGCCATGACTATTTCTTTCCCCCGTGTCCGCTTGCCTGTAAAGCCGGGAGCCTATTATATATAGATAGGCACTTTATTCGTAAATCTTTTCTTTTTTTTTAGTAATGTTCTAAACTGGCCGATAACATATTCCATTTCATTCTGAATTTTTACTGCATAATCAATAAATATCTAATAAAAGACGAAAGATCAATAGGTAAAAATACGTTGTCCGAACCATAAAACAATGGAATAATGATCTGCATCAACAAAGCAAAAAATCCAGCAAACCCAGCTTTCATAAAATCTACAGACCATTACGCGGACAAACGTACACCCCTCAGGGTAGATAGAATTTACATAAGAATTATCCGACAGAGTGTTGATTGGAAATAAAATCTTTGACAGAGTGTTTTAAGATTTGCTTTATACAAATCACTTTACATGCTATTTAATAAAGAGTTAATAAGTATATATTTTCGTTCTTGAATAGTCTCAAAAATATGGCTAATTAACCACTGAATCTGCAATTAAAATGAAACTTGAAATTACTGTAAAACCCGGCAGCAAAAAAATTGGCATTGAAAAAAACGATGAGACACACTGGACCGTCAGAGTCCACGAACCTCCCGTCGATGGCAAAGCCAACCAGGCCGTAATCAAAGCTATATCAAAAGAACTGGGTATTGCTAAAAGCAAAATTCAAATTATAAGAGGGGAATCCTCCAGGATTAAACTTCTTGAAATCGACATTTAGTCTAACCCACAGCCCTCTTTTTTTGAGAAGGAATCTCAATTATTAACATCACATTTCTCGTCTCCTAATGTAAAGGATGTGCCATACTGCACCAGCCTGAATCATCGGAGAAATTATGTCACGCCTGCACAGTCTAACCGAACGTAAAATCAATCTGGGTTCGAGAACGTATAAGTTTTACCACCTGCCGTCTCTGTCTGATGCAGGTTTTCTTGATCCCTCCCGCTTCCCTCGTTCCATTCGCATTCTACTGGAAGCGGCACTTCGTAATTTTGACAATGAAATAATTACAGAGCGAGACCTCGATGCAATTCTCTCTCCTGTTCCATCCGGTAAAGAAATTGCCTTTAAGCCAGGTAGAGTTGTATTACAGGATTTCACAGGAGTCCCTGCAGTTGTTGACCTGGCTGCCCTTCGCAGCGCGATCCATCGTATGGGCGGTGACCCTGGAAAAATCAATCCCCTTGTAAAGGTTGACCTTGTTGTGGATCACAGTGTTCAGGTAGACTACTTTGGAAGCAACGACGCTTTGCAGAAAAATCTTGAAAAGGAATTTGAGAGAAACAAAGAACGATATCAGTTTCTGAAGTGGGGGCAGAAGGCATTTAAGAATTTCGGCATTGTCCCACCCGGCACAGGCATAGTACACCAGGTCAATCTTGAATATCTTGGAAGGCTTGTATTGCAGGATGGAGACTTAATATATCCGGACAGTCTTGTGGGAACTGATTCTCATACAACAATGATCAATGGTCTGGGAATCCTTGGCTGGGGTGTTGGCGGAATCGAAGCAGAGGCAGCCATGCTCGGTCAGCCTTACTATATGCTCGTTCCCGAAGTCGTAGGCTTTCGACTGACAGGAAGCCTGCCCGAAGGTTCAACGGCCACTGATCTTGTTCTTCTCATTACTCAGATGCTCCGTCAAAAAAATGTCGTGGGTAAATTTGTAGAATTCTACGGAAATGGTCTTGATTCACTGAGTCTTCCTGATCGTGCCACTATAGCCAATATGGCGCCGGAATATGGAGCTACAATGGGTTACTTCCCTGTTGACAGGGAAGTCCTCCGTTATATGGAGTTGACCGGACGAGATCCGGAACTGCTCGCGCTCGTAGAAAGATACTATAAAGAACAAAATCTCTTTCGCACATCGGACAGGGATGATCCTGAATACAAGGATTTTCTTGAACTTGATCTTGGTGATGTAAAACCTTCGATAGCCGGTCCGAAACGACCACAGGACAGAATTGAACTCACTGACGTGCCGTCATCCTGGAGACAGCTTCTTGGGGCACCTGTTAACGAAGGTGGTTACGGTCTTACTCATGAGAAACAGGAGCTAATTGTATCGGTAAAAGACAGCGATTTTAATTTGCGGCAGGGTGACGTAGTAATCGCTGCAATTACCTCATGCACGAACACATCCAATCCCGGTGTTCTCATCGCAGCAGGTCTCCTTGCGAAAAAGGCAGTAGAGATGGGATTAAAACGAAAGAGCTGGGTAAAAAGCAGCCTTGCTCCAGGTTCAAGAGTGGTGACTGACTATCTTGACCGCTCAGGACTCTCTGAATTTCTCAATACTCTTGGTTTTCAAACAGTCGGATACGGATGCACGACCTGCATCGGAAATTCGGGTCCGCTTCCGGATCCCATCGCCAGGGCGATTGAAGAAAGTGACCTTGTTGCGGCATCTGTATTGAGTGGAAACAGAAATTTTGAAGGACGAATCAATTCCCATGTTCGTGCGAATTTTCTGGCAAGCCCGCCGCTCGTTCTCGCATACGCAATCGCCGGAAACATGGATATAGATTTTGAAACAGAACCGCTCAACAGAGATAATCCCGACGAAAAACCGGTTTATCTGAAAGATATATGGCCAACCTCGGTAGAAATTCGAAGTGCAATCCTGGAGTTTATAAAACCTGAAATGTATCGCGCAAGATACTCTGCCGTATATGAATCAACCGGTATATGGGAAGACCTGGCCCTGCCCGACAGTATGCTATATGTCTGGGAAGATTCGTCCACATACATAAGGGAGCCAGATTTTTTTCAGGATCTACCCAGAGAAGCCCCGGCTCTCAAGGATATCAAAGGTGCTCGTGTCCTGGCAAAGCTGGGAGACTCCGTAACCACGGATCATATCAGTCCGGCCGGCAGCATTCCTTATGACTCCCCTGCAGGCCGCTACCTGGTAAATGCAGGTGTAGAAAGAAAAGACTTCAATTCATACGGCTCCAGACGCGGCAACCACGAGGTCATGACCCGAGGAACCTTTGGAAATATTCGATTAAAAAACCAGCTTGCTCCTGGAACGGAAGGCGGAATTACCAGATACCTCCCGGACGGCGAACAGATGGATATCTATGATGCCGCAGTAAAATATCAAAAAAATCAAGTCCCACTTATCGTTATAGCAGGTAAAGAATACGGTACCGGTTCTTCGAGGGATTGGGCAGCTAAAGGAACGCAGCTCCTCGGAGTCAGAGCTGTCATAGCTTCTTCCTATGAAAGAATTCACAGATCAAATCTTATTGGTATGGGGGTCCTTCCGCTGCAGTTTTTACCCGATCAAGATGCAAGGTCCCTGAATCTGTCCGGTGAGGAAGTATATACAATCACCGGTATAGAGTCCGGACTTGCTCCCGGATCGACTCTGCAAATACGTGCAGATGATAAAAAATTCCAGGTTCTCTGCCGCCTCGATACTCAGGTGGAGCTTACTTACTACCAGAATGGCGGTATTCTGCAGTATATGCTGCGCAGATTTCTTAATGAGTAATAGATTTTTCAATCGCCTATACTAAGGATGGAGTAAAATGCATATCTATTATCGACAGAAAGCATGTTATACACTATTTTAACATAGGTATTTCTGTTTATTCTGGCTGTAACACATATGAGGTATTGGCGAGTTATATGAATAAGAATCTTAAAAAACCGATCGGAATTACTTGCTATGACAATTATCCTGCCTGGATTGTGACCAGTGCGAATATACTGGAGTTTACGACATATCTAATCGGCACCTGGGTTGTATACCAAACAGGACTAATGTCATCACTATTCTACATTGCAATTATACTGGTTATTCAGTTTAGATTGCTACAGAAAAGTTGCGTTAATTGCTATTATTATGGTAAAATCTGCTTCTCAGGGAGAGGCAAACTGGTCCCCTATTTATTTAATAGCGGAAAAACTGTTCTGTTTACAAAGGCTCAATTCAGTTTTTTTGATATATTACCAGACCTTCTTATATTACTGATTCCTCTGACTACCGGTGTAATACTTTTGTATATAAAGTTTAATCTCATGTTAGCGATAATGCTTGTTGTACTTCTTATACTTGCGACATCAGGCAACTCATTTATTCGTGGTTTACTTGCCTGTAAGTTTTGCAAGCAACGACTGCTGGGATGTCCGGCGGAGCAGTCTTTTAACAAATCCAGAGAATGAGAGTTATTTAAATAACAGACACATAACAATCATCATGTTACGGAACGCCATATTCAATAATTACTGTGCAACTATTTTGTTTTCAGCCAGGAGGAATACCTGTTGCAGTCGACCCCGCACCGGCAATCACTCTTAAATATCCGTTCATAAATACAGAGTTGATTTTTCAGAAAAAGGATCGGTGGGTCACTTTTCATAGGTGATTAAAGCAGAACATCCACAAATGAACATTCTAATAAACAATGCGGGAATACAGTGCGAGCTGGATCTGACAGAAGGCGAAGAGAATAATTAATAAAAAAATGAAATCGATCATCTCAAAGAGGATCAATACTAATGAATAGTTTAGCTGAGACTTAATAAAATACAGTAAACTATGTATTTCAATCCTGTATACGAATCTTTTTTTAATGACCAATCAGAGGGGTTCCGATTACATTGCAAAGCAACTTTCTTTGGGAAAGTTGCCGGGGGTTAAGTATGAAACTGAGCTTTTTGGGGCACTCTGAATTTATCCTTGAAATGGAGAACAACTCGGGACGGCCTGTCCGGATACTCTGTGACAGCTGGTTGACAGATCATGCGTTTGGAGATTTTCTTTCCAGAAATCCACGGGTTTCCATCGATACTGACAGGATTCCCAAACTTGATGCAATCTATATAACACATCCCCATTGTGATCATTTTGATCCCTATACGCTCATTGAAATCTATAAAAAACAAAAACCAGCTCTACTGCTACCCGAAACGTCTGAGTTTCTTATTCCCCTTCTAAAAGAGCACCTGGGAAATCCTGACATTTTTATTTTTCGCCACGGTCAGGCCGTTAGACTTTTTGGAATAAATATGCAGGCCTTCAGTTTTTATACGCCCTATCATACAAATGAAGATGATGTAATGATGCTTTTTTTTCACAATGGCAAGGAGATTGTTTTTTATGAAGCAGACTCTGCGGTCCCTGAAGATCCTGCCGTTCACGAGACTATTTACAAAATTTTCGCTTCACACGAATTCAAAACTCGCACCTATATTGCAACACGAAATGAACTGGAAGCCCTGTTTACATCATACGATGCGAAGATCCCTCAGCACAGAAAACGTGACCTTTCCGACTATCGTTCCCGCCGTGAAGAAGAGATGCAGCTCGAATATATCAAATTCGATGATGGATATGTTGAATACAAGGATATCCGTGATCTCAACGGTTTTATACGTATTCTTGTAGGCCAGGGTATTGTTTTCCCACCTGAAATTAACGAAGATTTTTTAAAAATATCGGCACCATTCCCGCTGGCCGAGGTCGCTGCTGAAGAGAAAAAAGTCAGTGCTGCTTTTGGTAGAAAGCCTCATACTTTTGCCCATGAACCAGGAAAAACTTTTATCTTTGAAAATGGTAAAATCAATGCTCGTGAAAAGCTCCCGGAGGGTTTTCGCGTAAATCCACTACCGGTTTCTTTCGACAACAAGATTGTTATCCCACTGGAACCTTTGACTTCTCCTCTTCGCCATGAGCAAAGGGATATAGAAATACAAAAAAATAAAATAATAAACTGCCTGAATCATAGATTTCTTCCCTATCAGCTATCCAGTCTGGAAGATCCGCTTCAAAAAGCTATGAGTGAAACCGGTAAGGGCCGTTACACAATACGTTTTTATTTTGGCAACAACCGTGAAGGTGAATACGCAGACTTTACGTACTCATTTGCACAAACATCATTCTCTGCTGATGGGCCACATAACATACCTCCGCAGGAGCATTATTTTGCCAATGATATTGAGGACTTTTTAGATGGTACTCAAGATCTCTTTTCAAACTCACTGGATCGATTTGAACCGGGAACGCAGCGAAGATTCTGGAATATGCTTGGTATGCCTTTTGTAAATTCAGATCTTGTCTATCGCAAACTGGAGTACCACTTTCGCAGAGCTAAAGAAGGAAATGATATCTCCTCCTGGGTACTCAACATTGCACGAAATAACCGGAGTTGATTTTGAACTAAAACCATTTGCGTATTGACAAAAAATCCATACTATAATATCAGAAACTCATATTGTTAAGTCTCTACTGTAATAGCTTCAGTAGAACAATCAAATCAAGGAATTAAGAATTTTCTTGAAAGAATTCGTGGCAATCGAGATCAAATTGTGATATTTTTTTATTACGAATTAATTTCCCTGAAAAATGTATTGCCACTCAAATGGTAAGAGATCTTCCGAATGATCCTGGTCATACACCATAATCGGGAAGAATATATGTATGAGGATTTCATGCTGCCATTATGATTAACTGAAAAATCGAGAGTTAAGATCAGAAATTAAATACCGCTTTTCATAAGAAAAAAGATTCCACCAACAATCAACAGTGTTCCCACTACTCGGTCCATTGTTACGTCTTCTCCAGACCATATTCCATATGCAAGGGTTATCAGGTAACCGGCCGACATCAATGGCCTTACAAGACTTAAATCAGCTACACTCAATACACCAAGCCACAAAACAATTCCTATTACATAACTGGCAATTGCAGCTATAATCCAGGGGGAAAGAAATACTCGAATAAAATAAATAAAAAGATTTACAAAACCATTATCCAGAGGAACGGCCCCGGCAGCACTCATCCCAACCTTCATGAAGACCTGACCGAGAGCTCCAAGAAGTATTGCACCAGCAAGAGAACTCCACATAATCAGTGCATTACCTTCACTGCCCATTATCAGCCTCGAAAATTATAGATTCAAATTCATTACAGGTTATGGGACTCCCTGCTCTATGGTTCTGATCTTTCAGTTCTTGAATCATTTGAAAGTTGTTTGTGATTGTACTATAAAACAAATGCATTATTATTCTTGATCTTTTTTAAAATGGAAAGAATTAACAGTTTTCGTGAACAATTGTTCAATACGCTGAATATTTTCCACCGGTCCCCTGATACCAATTACAATGGTCTTATTTCGATAAACAGTGTGCCTCTGATAACTAATCCATGTGCCGCCTCTTAATCCAACTCTGTATTGACGACTCGGACCACCCTTGAAGTTAACCACACCCCGTTCAATAATATTACAATTACATGTAGAGGCATAACTGCTTTCATAATTTGGAGAAAACACGTCAGCATCTGTCCCGGATTCCGGTGTCCCAATCGTAAAACGAAGAATTTCCATGGTATCACCATCGTCGTCCTTTCGAACAAACTCATGGACTTTCAGAGTTTCACTACCCGTTCGGGTGTACTCCATATCCACTGGAATTTCAGCAACAAATAGCCCGTCAGGATCTTTGAATATTCCAGTTTCTTCACTATCCGTGTTTTCAATCACTGAATCACCGGAACATCCGATCAAGAGCAAACCTGTAAATAAAGCCGTAAAAAACAATGATATCAGGGGATTTCTTTCTACCACAGGTCAGAAGTAGCATATAAGCATAAATTTTCTACATAAAAAAATGATATTCTCACAAGATCTATATTTCCTGGTTATTAATTTAGTGACATTAGGAAGGAAGCCCGAACACTGCCCGTCAGGAGATAACTGCATACAGATGCGATTCGGCCTGGTTAAATTCCTGAACGCTTATCCACTTGACTATGGTATCCGCATGGGCAATCAATACCAGTGGATTGAAGATACCCCCTCTCGTCTTGCTTCCATGCTGCTTGCCGGGGAGCTTGATGCAGCTCTCATAAGTACAGCCGAGTGCCTTCGAAATAACCAGATACTTGATTACTACGATGGACTCGGTGTATGTGCTCGAAATAGAGTTGACTCAATACTCTATATTACTCCTGCTCCGGAAGGGAAAGGAGGACCGGAAACAGTTCCATCCACAATTCCCTCACGTATTCTGATGGACCAGGGAAGTCGAAGTTCTTCAGCTCTATTACAAATTCTCTTTAAAGAAGAGTTTAATATATCGCCACCGTACCATGAAGAGGATCCATATGAAATTCCACTGAAGCTAAATTCCGGGGAGGGTGGTCTTCTTATTGGCGACCGTGCTCTAAGTTTTCATACGGAAAATATTCGCCATAAATTTAATTATGTGGATCTTGCAGCCTGGTGGAACCGCAGAGAAAATCTTCCTTTCATTTTTGCGCTCTGGGCTTATCCAAAAAGCCATCCAATAGATCATTCTGTTTTTGAAAATTCTTATAAATATGGGAAGAGTCATTTAGAACAAATAATCTCAGACTCATCTTTTATTACTGCCCGAGAATATCTGACGGAGAGACTTCACTATGAAATTGGGAAACCTGAAAAAAAAGCCATTCTAACCTATGGCAATTATTTGCAGAGTATATTCTAACCTGTTATACAAGGATAGGTACAAGGTTATCAGACTTATTTATCATACACCTGCAGAGTAAAATTTTTCAACGTTCCCAAAAAATTCGCTTTGGGTGAGTTAAAACTTACAGATTACTCTGGTTTTGGTGCCGGATTGGCCTTCATCTCAATATTCCAGAATAGACTTTTTTCAGATTTCAAAGTTGTCTCAAGAGGTAAAACATATGAATTCAGTCCGGGACGAATAATGGATCCGTGATTTGTAAATAGATCGTAATACCAGGGAAATACTATGGAGAATTTCATTTTTTTCCCGAAAAAAGCCTGTTCGGAAAGTCCTTTATAACGCCTTACAATC
>JBNKQE010000094.1:0-14253 GCA_050295715.1 Leptospirales bacterium | reverse complement strand
AACTATGGGAGGAATCCTGGATGGGAGTAATAATAATGCTGCCACCGTTGGGATGAATTACTTAAATTTATTTCTGGCTGATTATAATCTGCAGAGGTTCAAAGAGTTCCAGGAAAAGTCAGGAATAGAAATGCCTGGTGGAATTGATATCTCACCGGTTGTCCTGTTTAACCCGGATTTGAAGAGTAGATATTTTATTCTGCCTGGAATTATTGCAATGATAATGGCAATTCTTTCTGCATTGCTAACTTCATTAACTATTGCAAGAGAATGGGAGAGGGGGAGTATGGAACAATTGATATCTACTCCTGTGAGACCATACGAGATTATTGTGGGTAAGGTTCTTCCCTATACTGCAATAAGTATGGTCCAGGTTTCGCTTGCTGTCGGATTTTCTTATTTTGTTTTTGGAATACCGTTTCGCGGTAATATTATTTCATTATATGGGACATCATTTTTGTTTGCCGTCGGGGCTCTGGGGCTGGGTATGCTTTTTTCTTCGGTGTTAAAGGCTCAATTGCCTGCAATGCAGGTCTCTTTGATTGCGTCCATGTTACCCAGCGTTTTTCTTTCAAATTTTGTTTTTCCTGTTAGCTCCATGCCGCCTGTTGTGAGGCTCATAACATATATAGTTCCTGCAAAATACTACCTGGTCATGTTGCGTACTGAATTTCTCAAGGGTAGCGGAGTGGAGGCTTATATAATGGAGATTTTGTTTTTATTTATATATTCTCTGGTAGTCCTGACTGTTGCGACAAAACGATTGGTGAAGCGTGTCGCCTGATCAATTGTACATCTGATTGCGGATTCTATTATGTCTGTCATATTTACACTTGTTAAAAAAGAGCTAATACAAACTCTGCGAGATCCAAGGATGAAACTTGTTGTTTTTGTAATGCCGATTATACAGATGTTGATATTCGGTGTGGCAATAACAAATGAAGTAAAAAATCTTAACGTTACTGTGTGTGATGCGGATCACTCTATAATGAGTCGATCTTTAATCAGAACTATTACTGCCAGTGACTATTTTGTGATTCATCGATATGCAGAAGATTGTTCTATGATTGAAGATGATCTCTATAAGAATAGATCCATTCTGGCCATACATATACCAGAAAGATTTGAGGCGAAATATCTTCGTGGAGACAAAGCTCCACTGCAAATCTTAATAGATGGCTCGGATGGAAATACAGCTTCAATTGCCATGGGATATCTACAGAGGATGTTATCCCATGTTGAACTCAAGCAGGTCAGACCCCGGATCGCCGTTGGAGTTCGTCCACTTCCGTTTGTTAGAATTAATCTTGAAACAAGGGTGTTTTACAATCCAGGTCTTGAGTCGAAGAACTACATGATACCCGGTGTCATAACCATGGTCTTGAGTGTGCTGACAATTTTACTTACTGCTATGGGAATAACGAAAGAGAAAGAATCCGGAACATTCGAGCAGTTGATTGTATCACCCATTCGGGGGTATGAACTGGTTCTTGGAAAAACGATACCGTATGCAATTATCGGATTTTTTGATGCAATTATGGTTACAATTGTTAGCGTTTTTGTATTTGAGGTCCCTTTGAACGGAGCGATTGCCCATCTGGCAATTTTGAACTTTCTGTATGTTACCGCGATGCTCGGGCTTGGTTTGTTTATATCGACAGTAAGTTCTTCGCAGCAACAGGCAATGATGACCGTATTTGCTTTCCTGTTTCCTGCGTTGATTCTCTCGGATTTCTTTTTTCCACTGGATAATATGCCGGCATTGATTCGTTATTTAACATATGCAAATCCTATGAGATATGCACTCTCCGCACAAAGAGGAATATTCTTAAGAGGAAGCGGAATAGAAGACTTGATTGTTGCTATTATAGCACTGGGTATCTTCACAATACTCTTTCTGGGGCTCGGTGTATTCCGGTTTCGAAAAAAGATATTATCCTGATTTTGGACAATTTCAAAACCGGAATCACAATGAATTGTATGAAATCGGAGTATATTGAGTAAATCCCATTCATTGTGGCGTATATGCTGTCAATGCATCTCCCATCATTCACGAACACAAGGACTTACAAATCGTATTAAGTTACCACCAGTATTCCGGATATCTTCTGTCACGGGCCAGGTTGTTTATTAGCAGGGCTATTACAAGCATTACAAGAGCCCCGAGTCCTACAGGCACAACCACATATAAAAAACCAAGTGCATGTATCTTATTTGAACCTATCACTGCAATTAAGGCTGTTGCTCCTCCAGGGGGATGCATTGTACCTGTTACTTGCATAAAAGCAATTGCAATGGAAACTGCAAGAGCGGATGCAAGCCATAATTGATCGGGGAAAAGCATGTAAACTATTACCCCAACAAATGCCGAGAGAACATGGCCGCCGACCAGGTTTCTTGGCTGCGCAAGAGGGCTGCGAATTGCTCCGTATATTAGAACTGCCGATGCTCCAAACGATCCGATGATCATGACGAAGTCTGATTGTGCGAGCATCTGGAAGTGCAAATACGATACTGCAAGTATACCTGCAAAGGCTCCCAGCCAGGACCAGGCAATCTCTTTTAATCCGGTATGAGTGGAGTGGTGGGCTTCGCCCCTCATCTTGTGAAAGTAGTCACTCAAACTGGCTGCAAATCCCCCCGTGGTTGCTTTAATTGTAATCTTCTCTTCCGGTCTGGTTTCCTCTACTTCAGAAAACCCTTTATCTTTCGCATGGCGGAGAATTTCCATAAAGTCTTCTGTGGTTATATCCAGGTAGCCTGCCACCTCATCCATGGCCTGTAACAGTATATTGTCCTGGTCATCCAGGGATTGTCTTTCTTTTTCTCTAAGTTCAACAGATCTCAATTGGAAACCTCCAGTCATAAAAAAGGATACAGGAATCTTTAATCCGAATATTGCAATAATATAATAATTTCTGTCGAGTGTCAACAAATGGACGGCCGAAATACGTATTTTGTTTGGAATAATTTTGATACAAAGCTCAAAAGTACAGGTTTTATCAAATCTCAGCGTGTGTATTGTATAGGCAGTATGATTGGAAAATAAGCCGCATGGCCTGTTGTATTAAAATGTGATAATTAAATGTGCTATCAAGGAAAGAAAATGCTTTGAATATATGCATATTTGTGTTGTGATGTATTTAAAAAACAGGCAATTCCCCTGGAGGTTGGCTATATGAAACTTGTGAGAGCATTTATTAGGCCGGAGACTGAGCAGGATGTGGTCCTGGCTCTTGAAGGAGCAGGATATTCGGCTTTAACTAAATTCCACGTTTTTGGGCGAGGAAAGCAGAAAGGTCTTCAGGTTGGACCGGTAACTTATGATGAAATTCCAAAGCTGATGCTTGCTGTTGTTGTAGAAGATGAGCAGGCAATGAAGGTTAAGGATATTGTAATGGATAAGGCTAGAACGGGAAATATGGGAGATGGAAAAATTTTCATCAGCCCTGTGGAAGAGGCTTATACTATCCGAACCGGGGAGGCTGGTATATGAGCGAACAGATGAAAGAAATCTGGGCTGTTCTTCGAAGAGACAAAATTAAGAAAACCAGAGATGTTGTAGATTCTCTGGGATTGGGCGCCATGACTGTGATGAGTGTGTCCGGACGTGGAAAGCAGGCAGGTTTTGTTCAATCTGAAGTTGAAGCAGAGGATATTCCCCATGAATATGCAACAAGTGCACCGAAGCTGGTTCCGACTCCATCTTCTCTGGCTGCAGAAGGTGCAACTTTGACGAGACCGGTTACCTATGTTCCTAAAAAAATAGTGACAATGATTCTTCCTGAGTCTATGGTAAAAGAGACTGTAGATGCCATAATCTCAGTAAATCAAACCGGTCATGCAGGAGATGGTAAAATTTTCGTTTTTCCTGTAGATGAAGCATTCAGAATCAGAACAGGTGAGCATGGCCTGGAGTCTATTGATTATTGATCTCCGGTAAAACAAAAATCAGGATATTATGCTCCTCGATTTAGAATGATCGGTGGTCAATCCGTTTATAGAAAAAAGGGGTTCGGGCGACAGCCAGGTTTCACAATAGGTTGTTGACGCTTGGCGGTTCGAACCTTATTACGGACGGGATGAAAAAAAGATCCGTAAAAGTTGGTGTTATTGCTGCTGCAGGCAAGGGAACACGAGCTTATCCACGTACCTCATTTATTCCCAAGCCTTTATTTAAAATTGAAAATACTACGATTCTTGAGCGAAATGTAGATATACAGTTCAATCAATTTGGAGTGGATCGTCTTTATATCATAGTTGGACATCTTAAAGAGATGGTTCTGGATGAGATAGAACGTATCAAGAAAAAATTTCCTCAATATGATATCATTCCAGCCTTGTGGACCGGTAAGGGGCTTGCAGCTGATATTGCCAGCTTGCGGGATCAGATTCAGGAAGATTTCGCTGTAATTCTTGGAGATGAACTCTATTTCAATACCGACCATAAAAAGTTGGTCAGTTTCTGGAAGAAAAAGAAGAACGGACAGGCTTTAATTGCTACACTTCAATCCGGACTTATATCAGATATTCGAAAAAATTACTCAGTCGAAATCAATAAAGATCGAGTATTGAACCTTATTGAAAAGCCCCAAGACCCTCCAAACAGAACCCTTGGGCTTGGAACGTATATATTTTCAGCTGACTATTTT
The DNA here is from genome assembly GCA_050295715.1 of Leptospirales bacterium. Lineage (GTDB taxonomy): Bacteria > Spirochaetota > Leptospiria > Leptospirales > Leptonemataceae > JBNKQE01. Next base: position 9,601 of record JBNKQE010000094.1, on the reverse strand, counting down.
ATAGCATTCGATGCAACTCCGCCTTCTGATAGAAGCGGAGTCGTCGAATTAACCGATGTAATTGATCGAATGGCTAAAGAAACGAAAGAGGTTTATTCATTAAACCTCAGCGGTTCATATTTTAATATTAATTCACTTGCAGATTTATACTCTGCCACATATCGAATTCGTAGTGAAAAATTTAATACTTATAAGATCAGTCTGGTTTTACCATCATACAATAATGAGATGACCATACCGGATGTCCTCTCTGATTTCAAGGGTCATGTTGATGAGATCATTGTGGCTGATATGAATAGTAATGATAGGACAGTTAGTATTGCAGAATCAAACAAAGTCAAAATCATTTCATATAAGAATAATTTTGCCGATTTCATTGTCCACAGTGCAGTAAATATCAGGGATGCTATTGCCAGGGCAAAAGGTGATATTGTTGTTCTTGGATCTGCTGACGGATCTTTTCGAGCGCGCGATCTTCCGAAACTACTCGAATATTTGAAAGACAGCGATATGGTTGTTGGAACGAGAACAACAAGACAATTAATTGAACAGGGTTCCAATCTGATATCCAGAAACAGATGGATTAATGTTATACTGGGCAAGGTTCTGGAGATCATGTGGTGGAGTCAGGAACCTAGATTTACTGATGTGGGTTGCATTTATCGAGCATTCTGGAAAGAGTCATTTGAAAGAATAAATGTTGATCTCCGGGCGAAAGATAAGACTTATTTGCCTGAGATGATGATTGAGATTGTGCGATATCATATGCGTTGTATCGAAATTCCAGTATCTTATTTTAAAACTTATGGAGCGATTGTTGAAGAAAGCGGGGCTGATCTGCGTAAGTATTTTTTCTCTATCTTAAGAATGTTTTTCTCCAGGAGATTTGGGAAATCATGATTTCTTTAATCGGTGAGAGAGATAGTAATTTTTATGATTTTAGATTTCTGATAAAGGTGTTAGTTAAAGCAGACCGTTGAAAAACTCAAAAATTTTTGTATAAAGGATGGATCGTATTGAGTCCTGTCAAAAACGCCGGAGGAAGAGGGATAGGGCCGCATGATTCGATTGTTATTGCGAACCGGATAGATGACATGAAGAAGCTACACTGGCTTCTTCATGTCTGAAAGCGTTTTAGAACATTACTCATTCTTCAAATTGATTTTGAACTGCGAAACAATGTTGTTTAGATTGGAGGAGAGTTTTTCCAGTTCGTCCGAAAGGCGACTGACACTTCCGGCGCTCTTCGCACCATCTCTGGCGGCCCCCGAAATTCCTTCGATGTTTTTTGCCACCTCGTTTGATGCGCTCGTTGTCTGAGTGACATTATTTGCGATCTCTGTCGATGTGATGGACTGCTCCTCCACTGCCGAGGCAATCGTCCCGCTGATTTCATTCAATTGACCGATGATTTGCGTGATTTCCTTGATCGACTCCACCGATTTTATGGTACTATTCTGAACATTGGCGATCTTTTCGCGAATGTCTGCGGAGAATTCCGCTGACTGTCGTGCAAGCTCCTTCACCTCGCTGGCTACCACGGCAAACCCTTTTCCCGCATCCCCGGCGCCCGCCGCCTCAATGGAGGCGTTTAATGCCAGAAGATTGGTCTGGTTAGCGATTCCCACGATGGATTCGATGGCATTTCCGATCTCCCGAGCATCTTCTCCGAGCTTGGAAACAAGATCATTGGTTTGCAAGGAGGTCTTGTTGGCGCGGGAAGAGACTTCTGAAGCTTCCGCAGACTGTCTGGCGACCTCGGAGACGGAGATGGACATTTCCTCAATAGAACTGGAAATCACCTGAAGATTCTGATTCATCTGTGCTGCAGCGCTTGCAATATTCTGTGACTGTTCGCTCATTTGCTCCGTTCCCGCAGAGAGGGACTGACTTGCTTCGGCCAGTTCTCGAGCGGATACGAAGACCTTCTCGGTGGTTTTTGCAATATCGACTACAATATCGTGGACCTTTTCAATGAAGCGATTGAGCCACTCGGCGAGCTCTCCCAGTTCGTCGGAGGTATCTGCGGCAAGGCGCTGGGTCAGATCCCCCTCTCCTTCGGCGATATCCTTGATCCGTCTTACAGCTATTCCGAGGGGACCGGTAATCCCCCGAATGATAAGAAATCCGAGACCGATGGAGAAGACTGCACCAATAAAAATTGATCCCATAGTGATGGCGAAAATCCGGGTATAGTTGGAAACGGCTTTATCATCCTCTGCTTTCGCCTCCTCCAGTTGATGCTCGAGAATTAATTCGATATTATCTTCAGCATTCTTGAAGAGTGCGGGCATAACGAGAGCAACGTGTGTATTGAGTTCCTTGAATTGATGTTTTTCGATTAATTTGATGGCTACTTCTAGCCCTTCCTTTTCAAAGGTGCGCAGCTCTTTATCAACGTCCCGGGCCTTTGCTTGTTCTTCCGAGCTGAGATCGGAGTTAATATACTCTTCCCAGAATTCATTGGTTTTCTTCAACTCTTCTCGCATCGCATTCGTGTGTTTTGTAACCGCGTGGTTAGCGTGAAGGGTGCTCTCTTCCAGGCGGGGGTCGTGCTTGGTGGCAAGGTGCATTTCGATCATTGCCATTAGCATATTCGTCTGAATCCCCGCCAGTTCCCCGGTGGGGATCAGTCTCTCTTCGTAAATTGACTTGATGGATGCATTGGAAGAGTTGATTCCGGAAATTCCGAGAAAACCTACGATGACAAGGGGGACCATCAAAACGACGAGAAGGATGATGAGACGTGCGCTGATTTTCATATTCTTGAATGAAATTGAGCCAGTACCTGACATCTTGCGAAGCATAACGAAACCTCCAGTGATAATAAGAATCAGCCCGACGGGAAGAATCACAAAATAGAACCAGCTGAATCCTTCATCTTCAGACTCCTCTTTTGTCGTATGTGCAAAAGATCTCTTCTCCCTGTTATCTACATCCATTGTCTCTGCTTCGTGTTCTGCCTCAACAATATGGATAGCGCCCTGGTTTACAAGGGAGATCTCCCTCCCGTGGAGGGGTTGTACGGGGCGGGCATTTTCGCCGATCCAATCCAGGAATTGATCCCGTTGTTTCTTTGAAACGGTGATCGTATCTTTTAGAACATACCACTGGAGCCCTTCGGAACAGGGCGGAGTTGTTAATGAACCCTTGAAGTGGTAATAACTTCCTCCGGGGGGTAGGAGTTCACCGGGATGGATGTCTCCACTTCCCATCTTCTCTCCTTCTTTTGCCGGAGCAAAATTCCAGACTTTACCGAGTTCCTTAGATGGGGAGCCTTCCGTGAAAAGGACACCCACCACGGCGAACTCCCCGTTGTCGGCTTTATGGACGAAGTGGGCCTCCATAGCATAGGGGGATCCGTTCACGGTGTTTTCCGAAGGCGCATGGAAATGGAACTGGAGAAGTTTGTAAGTTCGTTGACCAATGGTGATGCTGGATTCTTCTTCCGGATTTACCTGAATAGAATGTCCGTTGTTTACCACCGTAAATGAAGAAGGATTGTAGTGAAAAACAATCTCATCTCCCGCTTCTGATTTTGCTCCGGAAATATTCACGGGGGCCTGTGCCATGCCAGAGGAACAGGTTTCAAATTTCTCCGAGAGTTCTCCCCAGTGATCGGGACCCGCATTCCCGGTGTAGCCCCAATGTGCCCCTGTTTCCCCGTGAAGTGAGATGGTCGTTGTGACAAAAAGGGTAGCAAAAAAAATACTAATTTTTTTCATAAATCCGGACTCCCCAATTAACCTATCTACGGCATGTGACTTTATGCAAGGCAATAACTGATATGACAATCTGACGTTTTTTTAATGCTGTATCCGGCGTGATTTTGCGAAAAATTTTCTCTATACGCAGGCAGATCCATGAATACGAAAACCAGAATTGATTAAATCCTGATGATCCGGTCTGGAATCATTGCGTATTTTAAAGAAAATGTTTCTAAAGGGCGATCTACCCACTGGAGGGAAAACAGAACGAGAGGACACATTGAAAATGCAGAGGTATTTTTATCTAATTATAGACTAAACATCTTGCATAAAGGTTTTTTTCAACGACCTGCTAATTTTTTACTACAACTCGACGGCAATATGATTTATTATTTTTGTTACTCTGCTCAAAAAAATAGGGAAGGATTGAATTATTCTTACATTGAAATAGTATGAATAGTCAATCCAGTTCATATTGTCCAATTAATCAAAATGTAAAGAACAAACGCGCTCCATCTTCACAGTGCTCAACACCGGGTACCTTACTGATTCCATCAGTTTATCTGGAACGTATGAATCATCGGATGAGTATGCTGGGAGTTCGTTCACTTCGTCATTATCTTCAGTTTCTTCTTCACCGGTATCAGATGTCGATTTTTAATAATGAATTTCCCAAAAATCAAAAACTGAAAACTCGATATCAAGGAACAGGCAGGCAATTATTAAGAATTGGTATTAGAGCATCGAACAGAGATTGGATTGTTCTTTCTGAAATTTCTCTTGGCCTTGGTTATTCCAGATGTTGTGTTTTTGTTTTGCTTCTAGAGCTTGATCTGGGTATTCTAAAGGAGATTGAAAGAGTTCTTACACCAAGATTAAATGAGGATAGAAAAATCATACCATATGCAATAGTAGTCACCCAAATAATCTATCCAATGGGTGACATCTATCAAAAAAGACTGCGGCTCTATGAATTATCCCGGATGCGAGACCCGATTGTAAGGGAGTGTCCCGGTTATTTCAATAGAGATGGGTCTCTTAAAAGAACGTGGGGTCATCAATAATCACAACCAAAATAATTCAGGCATTTATGCTAGACATTCACATTTGAATGGAGCATAAATCACATTGCAATCATCGGATCAGCGGGAACGCACCGGGAGAATTCTTTTTAGGATCTCCGAACCCGTTAAAATAACCCGTTCTTTATTATATTCTACTTGAAGATCAGCATGTTGCGAAATCGCAAATTTTAATCGTTCAATGCTGTTCCCAAAGTAGTATTTTAGTATACTATCGACTCCTCTTACCAGCAGAGGAATAAGGTGGACACGTTTAATATCGTTCGCTTTGATATAATTTGTTATAGCGGTTATTGTATCGATTTGAGCGGGGACAGGGATTATTTTAAACCACTCAGGCAATGCTTCCGGCTTCTTTACTGAGGGATCTGTCTGGAAGTGTATAACAAGCGGCATCTTGCCAGTTTTAATGTATTTTTTAAGGAAGTGAATAACACCAGGGTGAAACTTGGATACGAGAACAACATTTTCAGTATCGACCTCAAGTCCCTGGAAAGCTGGATACCAGAGGCCAAATTCAAGGGGAACCATGTTCAGTTTCTCATGCCATATATCATAGATAGCTTCGGAAACAAGAAAGATTGCCAGGTAGATTACCATAAGAACAACAATAAACCAGGCGCCCTCGAAAAATTTGTTATAAAGAATATTAATCAGCATGAATTGCATGATAAAGAGCCCGGCTACCGTTATGGGCGAAATCTTTCGCGCGCGAATCTGTCGTAAAAGGAACGCTGCGATATCTATATTCATCGCCGTCACAACAGCTAGGCCATACATACTTTCTATGTCATGACTGGATGGAAAGAAGTATAAGATAACAAGACTTAATATTCCAAGTATTACGGTAGCTCTCGGATTGTAGACTCCCTCATGGCCACCAATTGCAAGAACGGTTTTGATCTTGCGCCAGGCCATATCACCAATTCCGCGAGGAAAGAAGTTACTGCGACTTGCTCGGAGGATTTCTAAGGGAAAGTCAGTCTGGGCAGTCTGGGCGGCTAAAAGTAACATAATAGCTGTGAAAATACCAAATGGAAAGGCAATCATATCACCTCCAAGAAGTTTCGCAATCTGAAGTGGAATAGGAATGTGTGAATTATAGACAATTCCCAGTCCAAGGAAATTGATTATCTGCATGGAGTAAGTAATAAGAACAACAAAATATAATATCCACATGGATATTCGTATAGCTCTACCTTTATGATACGGAATATTAACGGATGAATAACCTACCTCGACTCCGGTAATCAGTGTGGCTCCATTGGCAACAGCAAGAAAAATAATTGGCCAGAAATTTATATCAGTGATATGAGTTATTATAGGCAGAACCGGGGGAGTCCATCCGTTCTGAATGATAGTAAATATTCCGTAAGCATTGATTGCCATATTGGAGGCATAAAACATTAATACAGGCCAGATCATGAAACGGGCCAGATTACCGAGTCCATATCGCTGAATAAACGATAGGAATAAAATAAATCCCAGCGCATATTTCAGACGGTCTTCCATGGGAATAAAATAGAGCGCTTCTATTCCTGCGATAATACTTATAGCCTGTGTGGCTGGAAAGTCAGCCAGAAGACTTGCTGTTCCCGTTTTCCCCAAAAGGTGGACGAAACGACGAAGACGTGGATGTTTGGTGATTCGCTGGGAGGTAATTAGAGCTGATACAAATGCCCCTCCGCCAAGTTCTCTATGTACGTGATGACGGGTCATCCCATTGTAAACAAATATGGCCAGGAGGTAGACACCCATAACAATAGCACCACCGATAACAGTAGCGATCATCCCCTGTTGATAATTGACTGTCATCAGGGCGACGGTAACAGCAATTAGCGCATCTGCACCGTATGCAAGAGAACTTCCCGGGTCGGTCAGGATTGTTGCAAAAATAAGACGAATATCTTGAAGGAGTGTTGGATTCTTTTTGTCGGGCGAGTGAGCGGTCATTGTTTCGGTGTTTCTCCGTGATCTATTTCCTGTTTCATAATGGCCGGTGGTAAAAAATGACAGTTAAGATTTGTCCTGATCCATCCACTGCCTGAGTAGACTGGCAGTTTTTTCAGGATTACTGGATGCCATCTCTTTTGCCGCATCGAGCATCTCCTGGCTCTCACCCTTCTTCAGGACTGGCTTTCCAGCCCTGTTGGTTGCAGTCGAGCTGTCATCCTGATTACTCTTTTTGCTCTTAGATTCAGGTATTTTTTTCGTGGAAAGGGTGGAAGCTTTCTTTTCAGAGGCAGATTGTACAATCGTAATAACGAGTAATATAAGAAAAATTGCAAGAAATGCAGTTATTAGTATTGCAGGAGTACTCATGGGTGGCAAGTGTAACACAGGGTGGTGATATGGTCAGCCCAAATTCATATTGATGCTCCCGTATTATTGAATAATCCTTCCATCCGGGAATGATAAATTTTGAGGGAATCGGCTGTGAGCAATCAGGAAAATAGCGGTTTTCAATTGACGGCACAGGGGAATGTGAGGTCGGAGTATAGGTATGATATCTGAAAATGAATTTCGAGATCTGGCGATGCTAGCGCGGCTCGATCCGGATGATAAAAGTCTCAGCAACCTGAGGGAAGATTTTAACAAAATTCTCGATTTTGTTGCAAGAATTCAGGAGCTTCATGAGGAGTCAGCATCTGAATTTCATCCTCCCAATGAGACCAAAAATGTAACAAGGCCCGATGAGGCCTGGAAAATGCCGGAACTGTCAAAAATTGCCGATCTGGCACCCGAATGGGAAGCCGGTCATTTTGTTGTACCTGGCGTCCTTGACCAGGAACACTGATTTATTCGAACAGTTGTGCTGTCATTTAGATCTTTGCAGCCCGAAAACAAAATGATTTGTGAACCTGGACTTTCCAGAATATCCATGATGTTCCGGGTAGATGCATAAAGTGATGAAAAAAATTGATATTATAATAGAAGAAACTAACAGGGATTGAATCCAAACACCGGGAAAACCCATGGCGAAAAAGAAAAGTGCAAATGAAATCATATATTTAACAGCGACCGAGATGGCAAAAGCGCTGGAAAGCGGGGATGTCAGCGCAGAAGAGCTGGCAAAGGCCTGCATTGATAGGGCCAGGCAGGCATCTGATCTGGGAATCTTTTTAAAGCTTGATGATAAGAAAATTCTCGACCAGGCGAAAAAGTCAGATGAGAGAAGAAAGGCTGGAAAGGCATTATCAGCACTGGATGGAATTCCGGTGGCATTGAAAGACAATATTCTTATGGAAGGCGACTCGGCCAGTTGTGCCTCAAAAATGCTGGAAAGTTTTGTAGCCCCATACGACTCCACAGTTGTTACAAAGCTGAAAGAGGCCGGGGCCGTGCTATTCGGGCGAACCAACATGGATGAGTTCGCCATGGGTTCCTCCACTGAAAACTCAGCCTTTACGAAGACAAAGAATCCCTGGGATCCGCGGAGAGTTCCCGGAGGTTCTTCCGGCGGATCGGCGGCAGCAGTTGCGGCATCAACTGTTCCTCTTTCCCTTGGATCTGACACAGGCGGTTCCATTCGTCAGCCCGCGGCACTTTGTGGAGTGGTTGGCGTAAAACCAACATACGGTAGAGTTTCACGATACGGTCTTGTCGCTTTCGCATCCAGTCTCGATCAGATCGGACCATTCGCAAAGACTGTGGATGACGCAGCGCTTCTTCTGTCCACACTTAACGGCCATGATAAACATGACTCAACATCTCATCAGGAATCAGATAAAATAAAGGTTTCGGCAACTGTAAAACGTCCGGCTGCAAAGGACTGGAAGAATATCAAAGTTGGTATTCTGATGCCAGAGGGCGGCGAAGATGTTTTTGAAAAAGACGTACTCGGTGTGATTGAGAAATCGGCGAACTGGTTCAAAGAGCAGGGCGCCACTGTTGTTGAGAGAACGAGTAAATACTGGGAGTATGTAATTCCTATCTATTATATCCTGGCAACAGCAGAAGCCTCCAGTAACCTGAGTCGTTACGATGGTGTTCGCTACGGACTGCGCGATAAGGATGCCAGCAATCTTCTGGAGCTCTATGTAAAAAGCAGAACAGAGGGATTTGGTCCCGAAGTGAAGCGAAGAATTCTTCTGGGAACGTATGTCCTTTCGTCAGGATATTACGATGCCTATTATAACTCGGCCCAGAAGGCCAGAAAACTGTTACAAAAAGAGTACGAAGAACACTTCAAAAATGTGGATGTAATCCTGCAGGCTACATCGCCAACGACTGCCTTTAAGATTGGCGAAAAGGCTGAAAATCCGCTGGCCATGTATCAGAGTGATCTGCTTACAATATCCGTAAACCTGGGTGGTGTTCCTGCTCTCAGTATTCCGGGTGGTCTTGACTCCAAAGGACTCCCCCTGGGAATCCAGCTTACCGGCAACTACTTCGGCGAAGATAAGCTTTTTTCCATCGCTGCCGGACTCATGGATGGTCTTGATGGTGCGCATCTCGATTACACTAAAGTAAAAGTCCAGTAACTATTCGTAGCTATTCACCAGGTATTATGTGACCCAGGAACTGTAGCCTATCAGAGCAAGCGGACATCCCTGTCCGGTTGCTCTGAATTAGGTCCATCCATGGACCATGTAATGGAAAGGACTACAGTTCCCATACAAAATAGAAATTCTTGTAATACCCGGCTACTTGATGGAATAATTCACCTGTTTTTTGTTGAATTATTTTCATTAATAGACGTAACCCATCCGTCTGCTGAGCAAGGTTCAAATTACTATATTGTCTTGCTGAAGGATCTTTTTTAACCGGCCGATTTTTTTTGAATTATCCGGGAATTTATGAATTTTTCAT